>JAFTFA010000109.1 GCA_017449785.1 Muribaculaceae bacterium
CTTGGATTCTGCAATCCAAAAGAACTATGGTCTACGTCCTCTTCTTCGACTTCAAAGTTACTTTTTTTTGAGATAGTGAGAGAAATCCCGATGGACAAAGTGTTATACTCCGGGACTTCTCTGACGACACAAGGAGGCGGATCTTGCTTAGCGCCTTAGCGTGGGGATTGTGTCGCGGGTGGGGCGGCCACGCCAAGGCGAGGCCCTACGGGTGACGCAAGATTTTGTGTCTCTACAGGGCGGATGCCTCACTAATCACTAACCACTAATCACTAATCGGCGAGCGCAGCGAGCATCATGCGGAGAGGAATATTTGTAAATTATAACGTATTCATTAGGAAATGTTAGAAATTAATATTATATTTGCGGCATAACTTGAAGAATGAATCCATTTTTACTAACTAATAACTACACGATTATGAAACGATTATTACTATTTTCACTGACTGTGCTGATGGCGGCGCTGGCGGCCCGGGCCGATGTGGCCATCAACGCCACCAACTTCCCTGACGCGGCCTTCCGCAACTATCTGTTGAGCGAGTATCCCAGCGGCACCATCACCACGGCGCAGCTCAATGCCCGCACCGAACTGATCTTGGAATACAAGGGCATCTCCAACATGACGGGTGTGCAGTATTTCACCCAATTGAAAAAGCTGAGTCTATATGGTAACAATCTGACTTCGATCAATGTGAGAGCCCTCACCAAGTTGACATATCTGAATCTCGGATTAAACAAGCTGACGTCAATCAATGTGGACAACAATACGGCTCTGGAGCAATTGTATCTCCAGAGCAACCAGTTGACCAGCGTAACAGTAGAATTCTTAAGTGACCTGAGAACGTTGTGGGTTTCCAAAAACCCCAACCTGACAAACCTCGAATGCGCCTGCAACGATCTCAACAATTTTGATATATATAATTGTACCGCGTTACAGAACCTCAGTTGTTTCAACAACCCCCACCTGAGCACCATCTACAACCTGGAGAGTTGCACCGCCTTGACCCACCTGGACTGTGAGGACTGTGCCATCACCGAGTTGCCCGGTGTGGCCAACATGACCAACCTGCAAACGCTGTGGGCCTGCAACAACCAGTTGACCAGCCTCAACGTCAGTAACCTGAGTCAGTTGAAGAAACTCAATGTCTCGGGCAACACAAGCCTGACAGAACTCAACTGCAGTGAATGCAACTTGACCCTCCTGGATGTGACCGACTGCCCAGCACTCTTTTTTCTCAACTGCAACTATAACCAATTAACCGACTTGGACCTCAGTGGCTGCACAGGCCTTGAAGACATCTGGTGTAGAAATAACCAGTTGACCTCGCTGGACTTGAGCCCATGTAATAATTTGTATACGCTTGACTGCAGGTATAACCAGATCTCGAGTCTTGATGTCGGCAGGTTTGCTAACCTTCTCCAACTGGCTTGTACCAGCAACCAGATTTCAAGCTTGCAGCTTGCTAACCACACGAATCTTTACAACCTATGGTGTGAAATGAACCATCTCACAAGCCTCGACGTGAGTAGTTGCACCAGACTTGAATTAATAAGTGCTCACTCCAACCAGATTGCGAGCATGAATGTGAGCAATTGCCCGAATCTTAAAACCATGAGTATTTATTATAACCAGCTCAAGAGTAACGCGATGGGAAATCTGATTGCCGGGTTGCCCACACGCAGCGGTGATACGGGGAAGGCATATGTTTTCGTTGACCCCAATCCCGATAGTGGTTCAACCGACGAGGGGAATGTCATCACTGCCGCCCTTATCAACCAAGCCAGCGCAAAGCATTGGGATCTCTACCATTATAATTGGAGTAATTCCAGTTGGGTGCCCTATACCGGCAGCTCAACGATGCGTGGTGACGTGAATGGCGACGGCAGTGTCACCATTGGTGATGTGACAGCACTCATCAGTTACTTGCTGAGCAGCGATGCCACTGGCATCAACGTTGAAGCAGCCAACTGCAACCAGGACAATAGTGTTTCTATCAGTGACGTGACAGTCCTCATCAGTTTCCTGTTGAGCGGTACCTGGTAAGAATAAGCAATCATTTATCAATTAGGTCATTTTGCGCCACTTGGATGACAGGTGGCGCAAATTTTTTCATTATATTTTGGGGGATTACAGTGGAAAAATCCCCACTTTGAGGGTTTGCCCAGGGGGTATATTGTGTATAATTTTGCACGTCAAATATTCACAATAAGTATGACCCATTTTACACGCATTCTTTTAAGTGTTTTATCACTGATAGCAGCCCTTGCTGCACAAGCAAGCGGAACAGGCATCTTCCGCACTGCCATTGTCCTGAAAAACGGGACCATGGAGATTTTTCCTGATACACTGGTGAACAAATTCCAATACACTCAAAGCCTTGTCCAAGGCAAGGTCACCTACTCGCTGGACGTCATTCAAGACGGCAAGGTGGCGATGTCGATTCCCATCGATAACATTGCCGAGATCAATTACCGTGAGATGACCCCATACGAGCACTTTGCAGGCGACTGGTACTTTGTCGCCAGTCCTAACGGTGAACCCCAACCAGGAAGTTCCATCATGGTTTCTACGGTCATGTCAACGCCCTATCACGCCGTACTGGCAGCACCAGGCACACCTGGCTATGGTCGCGAGATCTATTGTCACATCGACTCAATGCCACACCGCAAGGGACTGAAATGCGATGCCGACTTCAAGCTGCTCTACAACTATGACGAGAGCACAGGCAAGGGCAGCATCTCGATGGTGCTTGACGACCAGCACCCCGTGAGTGCGACTCAATATACCGGCGACGCTTCCACCTATGCCTATTGGGATGCCACCAGCACATGGTACTTTGGAGTGTCGGCACAGCACGAGGGCGGTGACACTGGTGGCAGACACATGTACTTCGTCACCCACAACATCGACACCTGGGAACTGGAAGGTCATGAACTGCCATGCCAATGGACCCTGGCCGACTTGCAAGACTATGACCACGAGTTTAGTTTTCCCTCGATCTATGAAATCTGCTGGGTAGTTGGACTCGACATCCCCTTTGTCTATGCCGAACATGATCTGATCGGCTACATCGACATCTTTGCGAGTACCCGGCTCATGCGCCATCCCTGGACTAAACCATTGACCGAGTGAAAAGACTGATTACATTTCTATTGACAGTGTTGTGTTGCATTGTGCAGCTCCACGCCCAAGTGGCAGTGAGCGGCATTGTCACCGACAACAACAGTGGTCATCCGGTAGAATTTGCCACAGTGGCATTACAACAGGGTGACCAGTGGTGCATGACCGACAAGCAAGGAGCATTCACCCTTCACACCCGTAGCAGCGGCAAGGTATCGTTGCAGGTCACCTGTGTGGGTTATCAACCGATCAATGTGGAGGTTGACCTTAACAAGGCCAGCGATACACTGCACCTGGTCATGTATCCGACCAACTTGCAGCTGGAACAAGTCGTCGTTACCGCCCAGCGCAAGACCGAGAATGCCACCACGAGCTACCTGATCGACCGCCAAGCACTCGACAACCAGCAGATAGTCAACGTGAGCGATATCTTGACCCTCTTGCCTGGCGGCAAGACCGTGAACAGCTCGCTCATCAATGACCAGCGCATTGCCCTGCGGGCGGCATCGGGCGAGAAAGGCAATGCTGCCTTCGGCACGGCCATCGAGGTGGACGGTCAACGACTCCAGAACAATGCTGACGTGAACGAGACGAGCAGCGCCAGCACGCGCACCATCAGTTCGACCAATGTCGCCAGCGTGGAAGTAGTTCCCGGCATCCCGTCGGTTGAATATGGAGACCTGAGCAACGGCATCGTCAAGGTGACCACCAAGCGAGGCAGGACGCCATGGGAAGTGTCGCTCGCCACCAATCCCTACACCAAGCAGGCGGGCATCAGTAAGGGTTTTGAACTGGGCGACGGTGTGATCAATGCATCGGTCGAGCACACCCGTAGTTACAGCAACCTGGCATCACCCCACACTGCCTACCAGCGCAACGGGCTTGCCATCAATTATCACACCTCGACATCATTGGCCTCAAAGCCGTTGATGGTCAACCTAAAGGTGGAAGGCAACCTGGGCGGCTACAACAATGAAGCCGACCCTGACATGTTTGCAGATACCTATACCAAGGTGCGCGACCATGTGCTGCGTGGATCGCTTCGTGCCGACTGGAACCCTGACCGCAAAGCTTTGTCCAACCTGACACTTCAAGCCGATTTTTCACTGGCCGACAAGCGCAGAGTTTCAAACACCAATGCCAACAGCAGCAGTTCACAGGCGCAGATTCATGCCGAGGATGCCGGCTACTATATCGCGACCGACTATGATCAAGAGCCCTCGGCACCTATTATTTTAAGCCCCACGGGATACTGGTATGTCAAGAGTATCAACGACAACAAGCCTGTGAGCCTGATGTTCAAGGCCAAAGCCAAATGGAACCAGCATGGCGACCACATCACCAACCGCATCATGGCGGGAGCCGAATGGTCGGCGACCGGCAACAAGGGGCGCGGCCTGCATTATGAGGATCTGCGCTATGCCCCGACGTGGCGCGAGTACCGTTATGACGAGCTTCCCTGGATGCACAACGTGGCACTCTACGCCGAGGATCGTTTCTCCCTCACCACCAGTGAACACGGAGGCGAACTGCAATTCATGGCAGGCCTGCGTGCCGACATCACCCACATCAGCCAGTCGCAATATGGCACCGTCTCATCCTGGTCGCCAAGACTCAACGTGAGATACTCCTTGTGGCAGAATCGTGACGAGTGTTGGTTGCAAGGTCTGAGTGCTTACTGCGGATGGGGAAAGAGCGTCAAGTTGCCGTCCTTTGAGGTGCTATATCCCAGACCGTCTTATGCCGACAGGCTTGCTTTTGTGCCTGGCTCCACGGCCGACAACCGCATCTTCTACGCCTACAGCGTCACCCCGTTCAAGTCCATCGCCAATCCCTTGCTCAAGTGGCAATACAGCCAACAGGTGGAGTTGGGTCTCGAAACACGCACCACGGTAGCCACGCTATCGCTGGGTGCCTTCTGGACCAAGACCTACCGTCCCTACCTGAACACCGCTGTTTATCTGCCATTCAGTTACTATTTCACCTCCCAGACCGCCCTTGAGAATGATTTCCCCATTGCATCGACCGACCGCGTCTATCACATCGACCGCACAACAGGCATCGTTACCGTGAGTGACCGCACTGGGCAGGTTGAGCCTCAAGTGCTGGCTGGCGTGACACGCAACACCTTCAATACAAGCACCACCTACACCAACGGCTCGCCCATCTCCCGTTCAGGACTGGACTGGGTCATCGATTTCCGGCAGATTGAACCGCTGCACACCAGCGTGCGGCTCGATGGCTCCTACTATCACTATCATGGAGTGGAACACACGCTCATCGCTTCACAACCCACTGGGGCACAATGGATGAGCGATGGTGTGACGCCCTACCAGTATGTGGGTTTCTATCAAGGGACTGCATTAGGTACAGGAAGCGCTCAAGCCACAGTGCCCAACGGTAGTCTATCAGACGTGGTGAACGCCAACATGACCCTTGTCACCCACATCCCTGCCATCCGCTTGGTCATCAGCCTGAGGCTTGAATCCACCTTGTATGATGCCCGTCGCTCGCTCAGCCAGGGTATGGGTGGCGGCACAAGGGGCTTTGTCCTTGCCAATCCTGGGGACTACTTCGGTGAACCATATACAGGAAAGGAGCGCGATTGCTATGTTGCCCTGTGGCCCGAGTACTACACCACATGGGAACAGCCCGATGTCGCCCAGCCCTTTGCCGAGAAGTTCACATGGGCACGAGACAACGATCCGGCCTTGTTCAACGAACTGGCACAATTGGTCATCAAGACCAACTACAACTATAACCTGAATCCTGACCGCATCTCGGCCTACTTCTCGGGCAATATCAACATCACCAAGGAGATAGGCGACCACGTGAGCATCTCGTTCCTGGCCAACAACTTCTGGAACTCGATGGCACGGGTCAAGAGTCGGCAGACGGGATTACGCACCACCATCTACAATGGGGGATACATCCCACCGTTCTACTACGGAGTGTCAATGCATGTGAAATTGTAGTGATTAAAGGAAATGAAACAACTATCAACAAAATATACAACGATATTCCTGGGCTTGCTGCTGATGCTGATGTGCGGGCTGGCTACAGCCTGCGGTGACAGCATTGCCGAACCCGATGAATACCTCACGAGAACCGTTCAGGTGCAAGTGCAAGGCGACCTTCCAGACAAGCAGGGCATCGCTGTGAACATGACCGATGACAAGGGGATGGCCTATGCCCAAGTCACCGACGATGAAGGGATTGCCACATTTCGGGTACCAGTGGGCATCTATGACGTGGTGGTATCTCATGTCTCGCAGCCCGAGGAAGGCTGGCGCACGGTCTATAACGGTTCGACCAGTAATGTAGCGGTGACGCGTGAGGGCAACTGCACCGTATCGTTGACTCTCACGACAGCCACCACGAGTGCCATTATCATTCGCGAGCTCTATGTGGGCGGTTGTCAGCGTGATGACGGCTCGGGATGGTTCTACCGCGACAAGTATGTCATCATTGCCAACAACAGTGACCAGCGAGTCGTCCTGCCAGGATTATGCCTTGCCGTCGCTACGCCCTACAACAGCTACAGCCTCAACAAGAACTATGACGAGACGGGACATCTCAACTATGAAAACGAGGGTTTTGTGCCTGCCGCCAGCAGTTTCTGGTACTTCCAGGGCGAGGAAGTGACCTTTGAGCCCTGGGAGCAGAAGGTCATTGCCCTCAACGGCGCCATTGACCACACCCTCACATACTCCAACAGCGTCAACCTGGCACGACCAGAATATTACTGTACCTTTGACATCGAGCACTACAGCAGCACAGCCGCCTATCCGTCGCCCAGCGAACTCATTCCCACCAGCCACTACCTCAAGGCTGTGAGATATGGAGACCAGATGGAATCGGCATGGCCGTTGAGCAACACGTCTCCGGCATTCTTCATCTTTACCCCCCCCGAGGGGATGACCCCACTGGAATTTGGAAACGATGCTTCAAAC
The DNA here is from genome assembly GCA_017449785.1 of Muribaculaceae bacterium. GTDB lineage: Bacteria > Bacteroidota > Bacteroidia > Bacteroidales > Muribaculaceae > Sodaliphilus. The sequence continues at coordinate 7,075 of JAFTFA010000109.1, forward strand.
GTGTGGTATGACGAGGGCCGTGCACTTGCCACCTTCGCCTGCCGCAAAGTACCTGTAGAGAACATCCTCGACGGTGTAGAAATATTTTCTACAGCATGGGAAGAAGCAAGCAAGCGGTTGACAGCGAGCGTCGATGTCGGTGCGGTTTACATGACGGCACGCTACGGGCACACGGTAGAACGGCGCATCGACGAGCAAGAGACTGAGCGCCAGGGACACACCGTCTATTTAGACACCAACAATTCAACAAACGACTTCATTGAGCGCGAGAGAGCTTCGCTCAAGGATTAAAGATTCTGTGATAAGTGATTAGAAAAATACGGACATATCTGCTGACGGTATTGCTGCTGACAACGTTCTTGCCGGCAGCGGCTCAGTCATGGCTTGACTATGATCAAGTTGTAGCACGTTATCCCCTGCTGCAAAGCCGCAACGCTGCCACACTCACCACCTTCAGTCCAGCCGACAGTTCACAATTCCTGTTAGGAGACGCCTGGCTGACGATAAGTACAGGACAAGGCCACCTTGAAGCGCCATACGTTGCCCCCAATGCTTGGGACGCTAACGCACACGTTCGCTCCATCTACCGCATGAGCCACCGCGTGGTCGTCAGGGGGAACATGGATTACAGCTACAGTTGGGGCAAACATGCAGGAGGCTCGGTGTGGATTGACCCTCAACGGATGCCATTTGACATCACCGAGGTGGATGACTCGACACGTGGTAACATCAGCTTGGAGTGCTATCACTTGAATGGCGAACTTGGTGTGGATGTAGGCGGTGGTGTGAGCCTGGGAGCACGTTTTGACTACATCACAGCCAGTGGAGCCAAGAAGAAAGATCCTCGACATGTCAATTCGCTCATGAATTTACAAGCCAGCGCCGGTGTCCTCTGGCACAAGCAGGCATTCACCCTCGGCGGCAGCTATCTTTTTGACCGCAGAACCGAGGGCCTGAAGTTCAGCACCTTCGGTCGCACCGACAGGGTCTATCATTACCTGATTGACCAGGGAGCCTATTTCGGCCGTGAGGAAACGACCGACGGCAACGGATATGTGAACGATGACACCGAGCGTCCACTGATAGACATCAGCCATGGAATCGCCCTACAGGCGGCTTACTGTCATGGAAACATGACCTGGGCCATAGAAGGCAACTGGTCGCACCGACACGGGCACTATGGGCTGGAATCACCGTCAATGATCGACTTCAACCGCCACAACGGTGACGCGTGGGACATCTGTTCCTGGTGGCAGCGCGACAACGGTAGCGACATGCAGCGTGTGACGGTATCCTACAGCCACCAGGGTGTTAAGGACTACGAGCGCACCTACCGCATCATCACCGATCAGGGCGTTACCGACATCCGCTACTACGATGACCGGCTGATGGGAGAACGTGACAACAGTGCATTGACCGTCAGTGGAGACTTGAGATGGAACATTGAGCGACAACTGCCTGCCTGGCAGGTAGAAGGGACCTTGACACATCACCGCAGCTCACTTACTGCCAGCCTCTATCCCTTCTACCGCCAACAACTGACGCACTTCACCGAGTTCGCCCTGCAAGGGATACA
>JAFTFA010000110.1 GCA_017449785.1 Muribaculaceae bacterium
CAAGATGGAGCAACTGGGCATCTACGAGATCGCGCCCGAGGACTTCGCCCTGGCCGAGTTTGCCGACACCAGCAAGCTGGAGCTGCAGCGCATCGTGCGCGAGGGCCTGGACAAGCTGCGTGCCGAGATGTCCTGACCCTTGCACCTGTAATTCATCCTATAGTCAACTAATATCGCTATTCAACAATATCATTGATATGAAAGCATTAAGGAATTTCATGAACAAGATCGAGCCCTCCTTCCGTCCCGGCGGCAAGCTGTCCAAGCTGCAGTCGGTCTATGACGGCATGGATACCTTCTTGTTCACGCCCAACGCCACATCGCGGACGGGCGCCCACATCCACGACGGCAATGACCTCAAGCGCACCATGATCACCGTGGTTGTCGCCCTGATTCCCGCGTTGCTGTTCGGCATGTACAACATCGGCTACCAGCACTACCTGGCCATCGGTCAGTCCCATGAGGGCTGGTTCACGATGTTCCTCTATGGTCTGCTGGCAATGCTGCCGGTGATTGTCGTGAGCTATGCCGTGGGTCTGGGCATCGAGTTTATCAGCGCACAGATTCACCACAAGGAGATTCAGGAGGGATTCCTCGTCACGGGTATCCTCATCCCCTTGATTGTTCCCATCAACACGCCGCTGTGGATGACGGCAGTCGCCACGGCATTTGCCGTGATCTTTGCCAAGGAGGTCTTCGGCGGCACGGGCATGAACATCTTCAATGTCGCCCTCATCACCCGCGCCTTCCTCTTCTTTGCCTATCCGTCACGCATGAGCGGTGACGAGGCGTTTGTCAAGATGGACAGTGCCCTGGGCATGGGCGGCGGCACGGTGGTTGACAGCTTCACCGGCGCCACCCCGCTGGGACAGGTTGCCACCAGCATCGGCGATCCGTCGATGACCGACGTCCTGGGCGAGCCCATCAGTTGCATGGATGCCTTCATCGGCCTCATCCCCGGTTCGCCGGGCGAGACCTCGATGATCGCTATCCTCATCGGTGCCGCCATCCTGCTCCTCACGGGCATCGCCTCGTGGAGGATCATGTGCTCGGTATTTGTCGGCGGTCTGGGCATGGCCGCTCTGGTGCATGCTCTGCCCAGTGCCACCTATCCCGCCTCGATGCTCGACCCGATGACACAGTTGTGCCTGGGCGGTTTTGCCTTCGGTGCCGTGTTCATGGCCACCGATCCCGTCACCGGAGCACGCACGACGGTGGGCCAGTACATCTACGGCATGTTGATCGGCGTGTTTGCCATCCTGATTCGTGTGTATAACAGTGGTTACCCCGAGGGCATGATGCTTGCCATCCTGCTGATGAACGCCTTCGCGCCGCTCATCGACCACTGCGTGGTATCGTCTAACATCAAGCGCCGCGCCCGCCGTGCCGCTAACAAAGATTAAGGGAGGAGGATAGCACTATGAACAAGAACAGTAATACTTATCAGATCCTGTATGCAGCAGTGATGGTTCTGCTCGTGGGCACCGTGCTGGCGTTCATCTACATGGCGCTCAAGCCCAAGCAGAACGAGAATATCGCCAACGACACGCGCAAGCAGATCCTGAGTGCCCTGCACATCGCCGCTACCGACGATGCACTGGTCAAGGAGACCTATGAGAAATATATCATCCAGGACCTGCTGGTGGACAGCGAGGGCAACATCGTGGACAGCGCCCGGAATGTAGCCTTCGACGTGGACATGAAGAAGAACGTGAAACTTGCCGAGCGCCAGTTGCCCGTCATGAAGTGCAAGCTCGATGACGGCAGCGTGAAGTATGTGCTTCCCGTCTATGGTGCCGGCCTGTGGGGTCCCATCTGGGGCTACATTGCCGTGAATGATGACGGCAACACCATCTACGGCGCCAACTTCTCGCACGAGGGCGAGACGCCGGGACTGGGTGCCCGCATCACCGAGCAGTCCTTCCAGGACGAGTTCAAGGACAAGCACCTGTTCATCGACGGTGAGTTCAAGAGCGTGGCTGTGCTCAAGAAGGGCCAGCGCGCCACCAACGGTGCCGAGCAGATCGACGCCTTGACCGGTGCCACCATCACCAGCCGCGGCGTGAGCGACATGATGGCCGACTGCCTGGCCCCCTACGAGGCCTTCCTCAAGAAGTTGCAGGCTCCCCAGCCCGCACCGGCCACGACCGTAGAAACAAGTAACGACAATCAACCTCAATAAATCCCTTCACGACCATGTTATCCAAGAAAAACAAAGAAGCATTATTCAACCCGCTGTCCAAGGACAATCCCGTCCTGGTGCAGATTCTGGGTATCTGCTCCTCGCTTGCCGTCACCGCCAGTCTGGAGCCCGCCATCGTGATGGGCATCTCGGTGATTGCCGTGCTGGCGTTCAGCAACGTGATCATTTCCTTCCTGCGCAAGACCGTTCCCACCAACATCCGCATCATCGTGCAGCTGGTGGTAGTCGCCGCGCTGGTTATCATTGTACAACAGATCCTCATCGCCTACAACTATGACGTGAGCAAGAAACTGTCGGTGTTCATCGGCCTGATCATCACCAACTGTATCTTGATGGGACGTCTCGAGGCGTTCGCGATGCACAACAGCCCCTGGCCCTCGTTCCTCGACGGCATCGGCAACGGCCTGGGCTACACCATCATCCTGGTGATTGTGGCCTTCTTCCGCGAGTTGCTGGGTTCGGGCAGCGTGCTCGGATTCCAGGTGATTCCGCAGTGGTGCTATGACCAC
>JAFTFA010000111.1 GCA_017449785.1 Muribaculaceae bacterium
ATACTTCATCAGCGACGCCTACGCCACCGACCAACTCTACGCCCTCAACATCGAGACCGGCGAAATCAAGAAACTCATCAGGAAATAACAACAATTAATACACCCATTACATCATGAAGAATTTTTCATTCATCCTGGCTGCCATGCTGTGTGCAGCCACCATATCGGCTCAGTCGCACGACACCGTTACCGTCATCACTGCACCCAACCGGGTCATTATCACCGAAACATCTACCGGCACCCGCGTCAAGGTTGAGGGGCAGAAAGACGACGATAATTACAGTTACACCTACAGTGTGCAACATGCCGCTAATGACACCGTGCACACTACAAGCGACTGGGAACTGAATCTGCCGTTCATGAAGAGCAGCAACAAGGACTATCACTGGAGCATCGTTTGTTCGGGATTATACTTCGGAGCAGGGCTCAGCACGTCCTATGACCTGGTCAACAACAGTTTCAACTGGGGTATCCTCAACATCGCCAGCCTCAATTACAACACCCTGCACGGGCAGCAATTCTCGATTGGCGTGGGCTATGACAACAAGCGTTTCTCGCTCAAGCGCCCCAACTGTTTTGTCATGGACGAGGAGACCAACATTGTGGGCATCGAGTCTTATCCCGAGGGCACCGTTGACCGCTCGTCGATCATCTCGGTCAGGACCATTCAGTTTCCGCTCCAATTCCAGCAGTTCATCGGCAAGAAATTCCACTTCACGCTGGGCGGAACCATGAACTGGAACGTGTACGCCAAGTGCAACACCCACTATAAGGTCAACAAGACCCACTACGACGTGTCTTATCGTGGCATCAAGCAGAACAAGCTGACCTTTGATGTCTATGGTGCTGTGTCCTACAATCGCATTGGCGTTTACTGCCGTTATAGCCCCTGCAATGTGTTCAAGAAGGGATTCGGCCCCGAGATCAAGAACACTTGGACATTGGGCGTTGCCCTCGCTTTGTAGTGACAGGTAATAATCATTAGATAATGAAAAGAGATAGGTGAATGATTTCGGCCTATCTCTTTTCTCTATCACTGCCCTAAAGGAAGGGATTGCAGCGTTTCTCGTCGGCGACGGTTGTCGTGGGTCCGTGGCCCGAGGCGATGACAGTCTCGTCGGGTAGAGGGAGTATCTTCTCGCGGATGCTGTTGATGAGTTGTGCCATGTCGCCGCCCCACAGGTCGGTGCGCCCAACGCTGCCGTTGAAGATGGTATCGCCGCTGATGAGCAAGGCACTCTGTGGCAGGTAGAAGGCCAGGCCGCCGGGGCTGTGCCCCGGAACATGCAGCACCTGGATGGTCTCGTCACCCAGTGGGAGGGTGTCACCATCGGTCAGGTCACGGTCGAGTTTCAAGGGCTCGACTTCGGTATTGATGTGGAAATGTGCCACTTGGTCGGGCAATTCAAGTCCCAGTTGAGCATCCTGGGCGTTGCCGCACACGTCGGCTCCCGTCTTGTCGGCCAGCCAGCGGGCACTAGTAATGTGGTCAATGTGCAGGTGGGTGAGCAGGATGTGCTTGACGTTGAGTTCTTGACCCTCGATAAAACGGGTCACCATGTCGCGCTCGGCATCGCGCATCATGCCCGGGTCAACGACCACGGCATCGTGAGTAGCCTCGTCCCACAGGATGTACAGGTTCTCGCCAAACGGATTGATCGTCATCATTGTCGCATTGATCATAACGGCAGATAAAGTACTTTTTTGGTTTTGAAAAATTCTTCCTTGAAATAACTCGACAGCTCGTCGATGAGCACTTGATTCTTGAACTTGGCCACCTCGGTGCTCAAGTCCCCCCCCTTGAGGCAGATGAGCCCGTTGGGGATGGCATTGTGGTCATCGCTGTCGATAAAACGCTTGACCAGCGGCACCAGGTCGCCCAGATCCATCACGGCACGGCTGACAACGAAGTCAAACTTGCCTTTCACCTCCTTGACATCGCCGTGCTGGAATGTAACATTGGTCAAGCCGATGCGTTCGGCAATATCCTGAGCTACACGCAGTTTCTTGCCGATGCGGTCCACCAGATGGAATTTTACCTCAGGGTAATAGATGGCCAGTGGCAAACCAGGCAGCCCCCCGCCGGTGCCCAGGTCCATCACTCGGGTGCCGGGCATGAACTTGACAAACTTGATAATGCCCAGCGAGTGCAGCAGGTGGTTGACCTCCAGATTCTCAATGTCCTTGCGTGAGATGACGTTGATCTTGGCATTCCACTCGGGATAAAGCGTTTCCAACTGAGCCATCTGGCTGCGTTGTTGGTAATTCAACTCGGAAAAATATTTGAGGATATAATCCATCTTGATGATGAGGGCTAGTGTTAATTGAGGCGGGAAATGATACTGTCGTCACACAGGGCCGAAGCCAATTCACTGTAGGGAATCGTGATCTTGGGTTCACCGACGGCCTCGACAGCCAATTCGTTGGGCAGGTAACTCCAGGTGACACCCTTGTCGTCAAAATAGAAGTTGCGCGTCACGGTGATGTTCTCTACATTGTAGTACCCCAGGTCATTCAGTTGCTCATTGCCTTTGGCATTGTTCTGCTTGAGCAATTCCTGGCGCAGCAACTGGCAGACGTCGGCTATGGCATCGTCACGGAACATACTCGGCAAGTCAATATAGCGTTGTGTCTCGACGTCAAAACTGTAATAACGATGTGTCACTGAGGTCACCTTGTCGTTCTTCTTAATAACATCCACGCGCTCAAACGTCACCACGCCATTCTTGTTATAGATGGGGGTGATGCGGGTGCTGGTGGCATATTTCAAGGTCGCCAGGTCATCGCCTTCATCGGCCTCGGCAGCCATGTCGTCACCCACGGGCTCGGTCATGAAGTCATATTGATGCATACTGTTGGCCACAACCTGGCGCATCGCCTCTTGCAATGAGAGCGTATCACCAGATTCCAGCACATAGGCTGCAAACAACCGTTGAAGGCTATCGATGGCAACCCCCTCGCCGGCATAGACAGGGTAGTCGATGGTGGCATCGGCCACAATGGTACACCGCTCGCCGTTGCTCATCGTGAAGCCCGATGTGTCACTCAGGCGCTCTGATTTGACCATGACCGCAGGACTGCCGTCATTGTTTCCTCCTGATTTCGACTTGTCGCACGAGATCATTAACGTCATGAATGACAACAATATAAAGAATATTATGAACTTTGATTTCATTGTTTTTGGCTTAGTCGACAGTTATTAATTTTGCTAAGGTACGACAATTTTATCTAATACCAACTTGACAAATGGATTTTTTTGACGAACTTTGCAAAAAATTCAAACCTGCACACTGTCATGAATATAGGACAATACAACCAATTGCGCATTAACCGCACCGTGGATTTCGGTGCCTATCTCATTGATGACGACACCAACGAGGTGTTGCTCCCCAAGCGTTACCTCACTGCTGACATGAAGGTGGGCGACATGATCCGCGTGTTTGTCTATAACGATAGCGAGAACCGTCCCGTAGCCACGACCGAGGAGCCCCATGCCGTCGTCGGTGACTTTGCCCTCATGCGCGTCAAGGCGGTGAACAGGGTAGGGGCCTTCCTGGATTGGGGATTGACTGCCAAGGACCTGCTTGTCCCATTCAGCGAGCAGCGCGTGGACATGCAGGCTGGGCGCAGTTACATCGTGCGCGTCTATCTCGACGAGGCCAGCCACCGCATCGTCGCCAGCGCCAAGTTGGCCAAGTTCCTCAATCAGACCGAACCCGATTACTACCACCGCCAGCGGGTAGAAGTCCTTGTCGTGCAACGCAGCGATCTGGGCTACCGTGTCATCATCAATAACGCCCACTGGGGACAAATCTACCAGAATGAGATTTTCCAGGACGTGAACATCGGTGACCGGCTGACTGCTTTTGTCAAGCAAGTGCGCCCTGACGGCAAGGTGGATGTCACCCTTGCCAAGATCGAGAAAATGCGCGTGGATGACCTTTCGGACCGCATCGAAGCCTATCTCCGTGCCCATGACGGCACTATGACCATTACCGACAAGAGTACGCCCGAGGAGATCATGAACACCTTCAAGTGCAGCAAGAAGGACTTCAAGAAGGCCATCGGCCTGCTATACAAGCAGCATAAGGTCACACTCGCGGCCGATCACATCAGCCTCGCATGATTTCCAGAATAATATTTCTTGTGATTATCGTGTGATGACGCGACCTGCTGCGTGGAAATGGGTCGCGTAATAATTCTGCCGCAGGTCATCGACCGCAACGCCTCGCGAAGACGAAGCATGGACAAACTTATTGTCCTTGAGGTAGATGCCCACGTGTGAAACGCGTCCGTCGCCATTGGTGCAGAAGAATACAAGGTCACCTTCCCGCAGGTCGTCAAGGTCTATAACGCGGCAGTTCTCCTCAAGCATCTTGGCAGAATTGCGATGGACCTTGATGCCATAGACCTCGAGAAACACTTCCATGACCATGCCCGAGCAATCGGTTCCTTCTCCACATGCATGGGCAGCATAGACATAGGGCGTACCTAGCCAACGCTTCAATTCCTTATACAGTTTCTTGTTGTCGTGGCGGCCCAACTTGATGTCAAGCCGAGCCCACTCGTCACTCACCAATCCGTGCCCGCTCTGGGGGATTGGCTTTTTTTTGTCGGTTGTGGTGACAGGCGGTTCATTGTCATGAGAGACACCACCGCGATTGCGGCGCTCGTGATAGGGACGATAGGTGTGTGTGTTGTGGCTGGTGCTGCGGCACGATACCACTGGCAGCGACAAGAGAATCGCCGCTGCCAGATAAAGTATCCTTGTGCCGTATTTAGCCATTAGACTTGAGGCTTTCTATAATTGTCATGTCGGTGAAAAGAGGGACTTAGTCCTTCTTCTCCTCAGTGGCTTCCTCGGCCTCAGCCTCGGCTTCCTCCTCCTGATCAGCAAACTCGGTGATACCGGCACCGATGAGGATGTTGTACCAGGAGATAATCTTCTTGATGTCACTGTTGTGGACGCGGTCAGCATCCCAGTTCTCCAGCACACTTCCCATGAACTCGTGCAACTGGTCAGGAGTGCTATAGGATTTGGCATCAATAGCCTTGTTTTCAAATTTCTTGCCCACGTTCTCAAACACCTGTGACAACGCGATGTCTTCTCCAGTGGTAAAGATGGAAATATCACCCAGCGACATCACGCGCTCGCGTGAGTGTACGGGGAAACGACGGTTGTCGTTCAAGCCCTCAACGAGCAACATGTTTTTACCGTAGGAAATGAGTTTGTAAAGTCCGGGACGACCCGAGATAGATAAAATTTTCTTCAGCATAATTCAGTGATAATGTTGATATTAAATGTTATGTTGATTGAATATTGTTAAGCAGTTGGATCACTTGAGGCAGCAGGGCCGCCTCGTTGTCGTTCAAGATAACGTGTTCGTTATCGGCTATACGGTCCTCGACCAGCTGGCTGGCCATGCGGTCCCTGACTTGCTGCGCCGTGAGACCGCTGCGCACCATCACGCGGGCAACCCGCACATCATCGGGTGCCGTCACGTGCCAGACGTCATCCACCAGGAGGTCAAGTCCGGCAGTACGCAACAATGCAGTTTCCACAAAGGCGACCTGGGCGCCTGTCGTGGCTTGTGATTCTGCCCAATGCAGCATGTCACGCGCCGTGGCAGGATGCACGATGCCGTTGAGACGGGCGAGCGCCTTCTCATCGGTAAAAGCGACAGCGCTAAGGTGCTTGCGATTGAGAGAGCCATCGGCCATATAGACCTCGGTGCCGAAAGCCTCAATGAGTTCTCCCTTCACGTCGCGGCTCTCGGTCATGAGGGCCTTTGCTCTGGAATCGCAGTCATAGACCTGATAGCCCATGACCTGGACAATCCTTGCAACAACGCTCTTGCCGCTGCCGATTCCTCCCGTGATGGCAATCAACTTCATGTCAATGCTTCTCGATGATATACTCCACACTGTCGTGCGAGAATCTCACATCTTGGTAAGCGGCAGGCACCTCTCCGATTTGAACTTGGACCTTATTGCTCGGTGAATTGATGTCCAGCAAGTTGTAATCAACCACAGCGGTGATGCCGGCATCATCCTTGATGCGGCTAACAGGGGTGAGATATGTCACCTCGACACTGCTGGGGAAGAGCAACATCTTCACCCCGCGCGGCGCATTACGCACCACAATCTTGACCGAACGCGACTGTTCCTTCAATTTCTCGATGGGCACCATGATGTCGATAGCCCGAGGCTCGACAACAGCACCATTGATGGGCGCGATAGACACCTTGCGGCGCAGGGTATCGGTCAAGTCCTTCTCCTCGACATGGTAGGTATATACCTCATTGATTTCATTCAGTGTCTTGGCATCGCTGAAGACCAGCACCGAGTCTTGGCTCTGGATCAGAGCCCCATACTGGGTATAGTCTTCTCGCGGTTCCACGATGATGTCGGTCTTGACGGGCACTTTCTTGCCGGGCAGATCGGTGAAACGGATGTTGATGGCCTCGGGCAGCACGCTCACGATGTTGGCGTGCTTGTTGAGCACGGGGGCCAGTGCTTTCCTCAAGTGGCTCTGGTCGATCTTGAATGTGCTGTTGCCATCGCTGTAGTCGCTGAAGCGCAGCACGAGCTTAGGCGACTTGTGGAACAAGTAGGAAAAAAACCTGTAGCCGCGGTCACGCACTGTTACCGTGAGCGTGTCGGGGACCTTGGCGAGCAGATGCACATTGTCTGGCAGATTCATCTCGACGGGAACTTCCACGTCGAGCTGCACATCGCTATTGAAGGTCAAGAAACTCCAGAAGATTGCCGAA
>JAFTFA010000112.1 GCA_017449785.1 Muribaculaceae bacterium
AGCGACACCCGTTCCCGCAAGGTTGTCGTGAAGTGACCACCCATCAGGGCACAAAAGAACCTGCGGGGCTGCTCGGTTTATCTGGAGCAGCCCCGCAGTGCTTTATTACTTCACCTGGGAATAGTGTTTACTTGACGGGAATCTTGTCGATGCGACGCTGGTGGCGACCGCCCTCAAAGGGGGTAGTCAAGAATGCGGCAACCATCATGATGGCCTCCTCGTTGGTGACAAAGCGGCCAGGCATGGCAATGACATTGGCATCGTTGTGCTGACGCGCCAAGCGGGCAACCGCCAGACGCCAGCACAGAGCCGAACGTATGCCTTGATGCTTGTTGAGCGTGATGTTAATGCCCTCACCACTACCGCACACGGCGATGCCGGGATAGCACTCGCCCTTCTCAACCGCGTCGGCACAGAGGTGGGCAAAGTCGGGATAGTCACAACTCTCCTCGCTATAGGTACCGTAGTCCTTATAAGCAATACCCTTAGTGTCAAGCCACTGCTTAATGGCCTCCTTGGTGGGATAACCGGCATGGTCACTGCACAAGGCGACAGGAACACCAGGTTTCAAAATCGAATTTTCCATTTCTTCTATTTATATCTCTTATCTAGTTATCAATTGCTAATTCTTCAGCCCGTGGCAAGGCCGCAATAGGCTTATATACAATTTATGCGCCCGATGGGGCGCATAAATCTTCTACTTCTTCAGGGCCTTGAGGGCTTGCTCCATCGTGGCAATCTTGCTCTCGGCATCGGCTTTCTTCTTGCGCTCATTGGCGACGACAGCCTCGGGAGCATTGGCGACAAAGCGTTCGTTACTCAGTTTCTTGTCCACGCTGGCGAGGAAGCCACGGGTATAGGCCAAGTCGGCCTCCAGTTTCTTGATTTCCTCTTCCACGTCAATGCTGCCGGCGACAGGCACAGCAAACTCGGCGGTGCCGACCATAAAGGCGGCTGCCGCGGGATCCTTCTCGGTCACGGCCTCGACCTTATCCAGACCAGCGAGCTTGATGATGATGGCCTCAAGCGGATTGTTCAAGCCGCCGATGGCCTGCAGCGTGAGTTGCTCCTTGTTGGGGAGATTCTTCTGCTTCCTGACGTTGCGCACACCGCCCACGATTTCCTTGACATCGGCCATGGCCTTGAGCAAGGCGGCATCGGCCTGCTCGGGCTCGGGGATGCGGGCATACATGATGCTCTCGCCATCCTTGCGCTCATCGAGGTGCTGCCACAACTCCTCGGTGATAAACGGCATGAACGGATGCAGCAGACGCAGCAGCATGTCAAAGAACTCGAGCGTGGCTGCCATTGTCGTGCGGTCCATCGGCTGGCCATAGGCGGGCTTCACGGCCTCGAGATACCATGCCGAGAACTCCTCCCAGAACAAGCGGTAGAGCACCATCATGGCATCGCTCAAGCGGAACTTGGAGAAGTGATCCTTGACCGTTGCCAAGGCATCATTGAGCTGGTGGCGGAACCACTCAACGGCCTGACGGCTGGCCTCGGGCTGCTCGACATCGGCGACTTCCCAACCCTTGACAAGGCGGAAGGCGTTCCATATCTTGTTGTTGAAGTTGCGGCCCTGCTCACACAGCGCGTCATCATAGAGGATGTCGTTGCCAGCGGGAGCGGCAAGCATCAGACCCATGCGGACGCCATCGGCGCCAAATCGCTGGATCAGTTCCAAGGGATCGGGTGAGTTGCCTAACGACTTGGACATCTTGCGACCCAACTTGTCGCGCACGATTCCCGTGAAATAGACGTTGTGGAACGGCATCTTGCCCACATATTCATAACCGGCCATGATCATGCGCGCTACCCAGAAGAAGATGATGTCCGGGCCAGTCACGAGATCGCTGGTAGGATAGTAGTAGTTGATTTCCTCGTTGCCGGGGTTGTTGATGCCGTCAAACAGCGAGATGGGCCACAGCCACGAGCTGAACCACGTGTCGAGGGCATCCTCGTCACGGCGCAGCTGGCTGGCCTCGATGTTCTCATATCCGGGAATTTTGCGGGCCTTAGCCAGAGCATCTTCCTCGTTCAAGGCGACTACATAGACCTCCTTGCCTTCCTCCTCGGTGGGCAAGAAATAGGCAGGAATGCGATGGCCCCACCACAGCTGGCGCGAGATGCACCAGTCCTGGATACCTTCGAGCCATGCCTTGTAGGTATTCTTGTACTTGGCAGGATAGAACTTGAGTTCATCGTTCATCACGGGAGGCAAAGCGATGTCGGCAAAGTGCTGCATCTTCAAGAACCACTGCATGCACAGGCGAGGCTCGACAGCGGTGTCGCTGTTGCGCTCGCTGTAGCCCACCTTGTTGTCATAGTCCTCGATCTTCTCGACAAGGCCGGCTTCTTGCAGGTCAATGACGATCTGCTTGCGGCAATCCATGCGGTCCATGCCGACGTACAGCGGCGACTGCTCGCTGATGGTGGCATCGGCATTGAAGATGTCGATCGTCTCCAGGTTGTGGGTCTTACCCAGCATGTAGTCGTTGGTGTCATGGGCGGGGGTGACCTTCAAGCAGCCAGTACCGAACTCGATCTCGACATAGCGGTCCTCAATCACATTGATCACGCGGCCAACGAGGGGCACAATCACCTTGCGGCCCTTGAGCCACTGGTTCTTGGGATCCTTGGGGTTGATACACATGGCGGTATCGCCCATGATGGTTTCGGGACGCGTGGTGGCAACGACGGCATAGTAGCCCTTCTCGTCCTTGTGGATGATGTTGCCCTCGGCACGCAGCTGCTCCTCGCTCTCGAGGGTCTGCAGGCCGTCAACATAGTACTTGAGGTGATACAGGTGGCTCTTCTCGTCACGATAGATGACCTCCTCGGTGCTCAAGGCCGTCTGGGCCTTGGGATCCCAGTTCACCATGCGCAGTCCGCGGTAGATGTAACCTTTCTCATAGAGATCCACAAAGACCTTCATCACGCCCTTGCTGCGCGTCTCGTCCATCGTGAAGGCGGTGCGGCTCCAGTCACAGGAGGCACCCAGCTTCCTCAACTGCTGCAGGATGATGCCGCCGTGCTCATGGGTCCAGTCCCAAGCGTGCTTGAGGAACTCGTCACGCGTGAGGTCACGCTTGCGGATGCCTTGCTCGGCCAGGCGCTTGACCACCTTGGCCTCGGTAGCGATCGAGGCGTGATCCGTACCGGGCACCCACAGGGCATTCTTGCCCTCCATGCGCGCGCGGCGGATGAGGATGTCCTGGATGGTGTTGTTGAGCATGTGGCCCATGTGCAGCACACCCGTCACATTTGGGGGCGGGATCACGATGCAATAGGGTTCACGCTCATCGGGCACGCTCTTGAACAGGTCATGCGATCCCCAATACTTATACCACTTGTCCTCGACCTCTTTGGGGTCGTATTTTGTAGCCAGTGTATTCTCTTTCTCGCTCATTTGAAAAATGTATTGAAGTAGTTTATTCTTTAGTTCAAACGGCAAAATTAATAAAAAAAGCCGAAAAAGCAGTACCTTTGTTGCCAAAATAGAACATTATTGTTATGGGAACTATTAATTTTACACAGATACTGAGTGCAACGCTGGTATTGCTGAGTATTATCGACATTGTGGGCTCGATTCCCATCATCCTGCAATTGAGGGAAAAGGGACGGCACGTGGACGCCACCAAGGCCACCCTCTACTCCACCCTGCTGATGGTAGGCTTCTACTACGGTGGGCACTGGCTGTTGAGGATTTTCAACTGCGACATCCACTCGTTTGCCACGGCGGGCGGTTTCCTGATGTTCCTGATGGCACTGGAGATGATCCTGGACGTGGAAATCTTCAAGAACAACACGCCCAACAAGGGTGCGACGATGGTGCCGATGGTTTTCCCGCTGATTGCTGGCGCCGGCGTGTTGACCACATTGATCTCGCTCAAGGCGATGTATGACGACGTGAACATCTTCATCGGACTGGCCATCAACATGATATGGGTATTTGTCGTCATCAAGAGTACGGGCCAGATCCAGAAGTGGCTCGGCGAGGGCGGCATGATGTTCTCCCGCAAGTTCTTCGGCATCATCCTGCTGGCCATAACCGTTTGTAGGATTAAATAACTAATTATATCTTTGCAGTGTAATTAACAACAACACTTAACACTGTAAAGATAT
>JAFTFA010000113.1 GCA_017449785.1 Muribaculaceae bacterium
AATCGGGCAATTTTCAAGCATTTAATAGGTGTCAAAAAATCCCTCGTAGGAGTTCCACGTGGGGGAGTCGATGGTGATGCAGTACATACCAGACGGCAACGATGAGATGTCAATGGTGTCATAGTTGCCGTTGACCTGGGTAGAAATCATCACCGTCCAACTGGTCGCCGACTCGATCACGACATCGTAATAGCTCACATAGCCCGTTCCATCAATAATAATAGACTGATTGCTAGAGTTGTAATACACGTCTGGCTCGTCTGCAGGTATTGGAAGATTGGAGTGATCTCCTACATGACGAGTGTACTCAAGGTTTATTTGTTCTGCCTCATTATCCGCATAGAGAGGCAAGAACAAAAATGAGAGTAAGAAAAATACTAAAGATCTAGTATGCATATTCAAAGTTTTTAGAATTAGAATAATAAAAGGATTCTTACATTGCAAAATTACGCCAATAAAGTCAAATCAACTCAAAAAATCAAGTCGATTTTTTACTCATAAAATATTGATTATCAGTGTGCTTTTTATTTTCTTGGTCGACAGTGACTTTTGTGACAGTTAAAGGGCTTTTCTTTCTGTCTTTATATTCGCCCTGAAAGATAATTCTTTATAAAATCGTCAAAAGTCATATCTAGTCCCATTTTCTTCTGTATCATTCTATTTCTATAAGAACTGGCTGTTTTAGAACTGGAGTAATTCATGCATAGTTTTATGATCTGAGGGGGTATTTTGGAGCAAAGCAGACAGAATAGTTTAATATCTCTTTCTTTCATGCCTGGATAGTTATTTTCAATAAAGTTTACTATATCATTGTATTCGCCATCGACAGATTGCCTCAATTTTAACCAAAAGGTGTCATCAAGATCAAGTTTTAACGGCATATACGTTTCTTCCAAATCTTTTAACAGTGTGGAGAGTGAAACGACCTTTTTAATACCGATAGAATCTGTCTTTTTCTTGAATCTCATGGCTTGATAGAGTTCACTGAGAGCGGAAATGCGTAAGCCCGCAAATTTTGATATATCTGTTTTCTGTTCTTTCAATTTGAGAACAAGCGTTTCAAGCTCTTTTCGCATTTGTTCTGTCTCAAATTGTTGCTTTTTGAGGTTTTTTTGCTTTTTCCTAATAAGAAAACCAAATATAATACACAACGACACTATTACAATTACGGCTATAGACAAATTGTTGTTAAGCTGTCTTGAAAGATTAGAATTTTTTCTTTCCAGTTGATGCTTTTCAAATTCGACCTCAGACTTGACTAATTCTTTCTCTTTGGTACTCGACAAAATTGAGTTCGTGTGGGCACCAGATTGCATAGTATGAAAAACAACCCTTTCTGGATGGTTTTCTGCAAATTCCATCTCCGCTACCACTTTGTGATAATTCATGCTGTCTATCTTATCAACAGGATTAGGAATCTGATTAAAAATTTCTTTAGCCGAATCTAATAATCCCATTCTGATATAACTCAAGATTCCATAATAATAGAACTGAGTTTCACCACATTTATCACGGCCATTTTGCAAAATATCTTTGACCAAACCAATGGCAGTTTCATAATCTTTCTTTTTATAATAGTAGAATCCAGCCAATTTGGATTTATAGGTGTATTGCTTGGGGGAGTTTGACATTTCTGCCAAATCTATGGCATGAACAAGGTAATTCTCGGTTGAGTCCGGATAACGAACACCACAGATAGCTCCCAGATTACCATAGCATGAAATCAGATAATTGGTGTCATTCAGCATCTCAAAATAACCGATTGCCTCTTTTAACCGCATTATGGCAGCAGAGTCCTGTGACAATTGATCGAGATAGAGAGTTGCTATCCTCATTTTGACGTAGCCGAGGTTGAAGTAGTCGTCGGGGGCGGCGGTGGCCTCGGCGTGCTTGTAGTAGAGCATCGCGCTGTCAGGGTGGCCCAACTCGTCCATGACGGCACCCTTGGAGATGTAGGCCCGCGTCAGCTTCTCGCGGTCGAGGGGACGGCAGGCGGCAAAATAGGCCACGGCGCGATTGATGTCGCTGTCGCTCGTGACAGTGACATAGGCGCGGTAGCGCGCCTGCGTCAGCAGCAGGTAACGGTAGGCCCGGTCGTGCTCGGTGGCCAGACTGTCTGTCGGCAACGCCGTGATGATCGCCAGCGCGCTGTCAGGCTCGTCGCGCAGCAGGCTGTCCGCGGCCGCCAGCCGCCCGTCATAGCGCACCGATGCGCCACGCCCGCCGCAGCCCGGGAGGATGATCCCGAGCAGCAGCGAGATGAGCAGTATGGCGGACTGTGGCCGAAGCATGGGAGCGCACTCAAAGGCAGTCCAGTCGGAGGATGCAGCAGCAGATGGTGGACGTCAGGCGAGCTTGGCGAGGGCGGCGGCGATGCGCTTGGCAGCCTCACGCAGGTTCTCGTCGCTGGTGGCGTAGCTCAGGCGGATGTAGCCCGGGCAGCAGAAGGCGGTGCCGGCAACCGTGGCGACGTGGGCCTCGTTCAAGAGATAGAGGGCCAGGTCGTTGTCGTCGTTGATGACGGTGTCGCCGCAACGCTTGCCGTAGTAGGAGTCCACCTTGGGGAAGGCATAGAAGGCGCCGCTGGGCATGTTGATCTCAAAGCCGGGAATCTCCTGCAGCAGCCCCACGATGAGGTCACGGCGACGCTCAAAGGCAACGCGCATCTGCTCGACGCACTCCTGCGGACCGTTATAGGCGGCCTCGGCAGCCTTCTGGGCGATCGAGGAGACACCGCTGGTGTACTGGCCCTGGAGCTTGGTGACGGCCTTGGCAATCCAAGCGGGGGCGGCAATGTAACCGATGCGGTAGCCGGTCATGGCATAGGCCTTGGACACGCCGTTGATGATGACGACCTGATCCTTGATGGCATCAAACTGGGCCAGCGACTCGTGACGGCCCACATAGTTGATGTGCTCATAGATCTCGTCGGCAATGACCATCACGCCCGGGTGACGCTCGAGCATCGCGGCGATAGCCTTGAGCTCGTCGCGGGTGTAGATCGCGCCGCTGGGGTTGCTGGGCGAGCAGATGATGATCAAGCGCGTGTTGCCGGTGATGGCAGCCTCGAGCTCGGCGGCAGTCACCTTGAAGTTCTTGTCCATGCTGGAGGGCAGCAAGACGCTCTTGCCGCCAGCGAGGTTGACCATCTGCACATAGCTCACCCACGCGGGAGTGGGGATGATGACCTCATCGCCGGGATTGATGAGCGCCATGATGACGTTGCACAGCTCATGCTTGGCACCGTTGCCGATGACGATCTGGTCGGGGGTGTACTCCAGACCATTCTCGCGGCGCAGCTTCTCGCACACGGCCTGTCGCAGCGAGAGGTAGCCGGGGACAGGAGAATAGAACGAGAAGTTGTCGTCAACGGCCTGCTTGGCGGCAGCCTTGATGTGGTCGGGGGTGAAGAAGTCGGGCTCGCCCACCGAGAGGTTGATCACGTCCACGCCCTGGGCGCGCAGCTCGCTACTCTTCTGTGACATGGCTAGGGTGGCACTGGGTGCCAGAGCATTGATTCGGTCCGAAAGTCGGTTCATTGTGTTATCAGTTTTAAGTTTTTAGTTTTTAGTTGTAAGTTTTTAGCTCTTAGTTAATTAGTCTTTTGGATACTGCAAAGGTAGGCATTTTTCGGTGAACGGGCAAATTTTATTCGCCCGTTTCGGGATCGCGCTCCACAACCCTGCCCCCGACGACCTTGAAGCGCCGCTCAAACTCCTCACGCGTCCTCTTCCAGCGGTTGTGGCTCCAGAGCCAGTACTGGGGGGCACGGTTGATGGTGCGCTCAAAGCGGGCAAAGAACTCGTCGGTCATCTCCATCTCGCCCATCGAGGCCGGGTCGCGGGTGATGACCTGGAACTCACCCTCATAGTAGCCGCGCCGCGGGCACTTGATGTCGAGATAGACGACGGCCTGCCGCTGCTGGCGCGTGATGCGCTCGATGCCGGTGAAGACGGGCGTCTCCTGGTTGAGGAAGGTGACCCAGTGATGGATGTTCTCCCACTTGGGCACCTGGTCGTTGATGTAGCCGAGCATGGTGACGCGTCCCTGCTGCTTGTTGCCGATGATCCAGCGCAGGGTGTCATTCTTGGCCACGCAGACGGGCCCCATGCGGTTGCGCATCTTCAGGACCACACGGTCCATCACCTTGTTCTCGAGCGGGTGATAGAGCTGGCCGAGGCTGAGTTCGCGGTCAACAGGCGGGAGCCACAGGGCAAACGAGGTGACCCACTCCCAGTTGCCGTAGTGACCCAGCAGCAGGGCGATGGACTGGCCGCTGTTGAGGATCTCGGCCACCTGCTCGCTGCCCTTGAAGGTCATGCGGCGCATGATGTTCTTGCGGCTGATGGTGGAGTATTTCACCGTCTCGGCCACCAGGTCGCACATGTGGCGATAGAACTGCCGCTGCAGGCGCTTCAACTCGCGGTCGGTGCGGTCGGGATAGGAATTCTTGAGGTTCTTCCAGATGACGCGATGACGGTAACGCAGCACGTGGGCCACGACCAGGTAGAGGATGTCGCTGAACAGGTAGTGCAGCCACATGGGCAAGAGCGACAGCGCGTACCACGTGCCGTAGATTGCCCAGAACGCTATGTCATTAAGCATCTTTTTCATTACCAGTCGCGAAAGTACTACAAAAACTCGACAGCGGCAAATAAAACAACCATCACCGCCCACATTACCGATTCACCCCACCCCTTTTCAAACAACTGGCACAACTTTTTTAAAAAAACAACAGAATAATCTGAGTGGTCTGAGGGCATCCGCATCCTAATATCACGCTAAGGCGCGAAGTCGCTAAGATTTTTTATAGTTGCTCGCAAGGGGCTCGCAATCGTTGTCGCCGTTGAGATGACAAAACATAATTGCGAGCCCCTTGCGAGCAATAAAACTTAAAAAACTTCGCGACTTAGCGACTTCGCGTGAAGTAAAAGGGCGCGGATGCCGTTGTTTAAGTTGTTTTTAAAAAATCCGCATCTGATTGCGAGCCCCTTGCGAGCAATAAAACTTAAAAAACTTCGCGGCTTGGCGACTTTGCGTGAGATACAGGGAGCGCGGATGCCATCAGATGATTCAGAATGTTCGGTTGTTCATCAAAAAGGGTTGTTTCAAGTCTTGACTTCGTCACATTTGTTTCGTTGATTTTTCAAACTACTGATTTTCAGTCGATCAGAAAAATTTTGTTGTAAAAATGGGTGTCCCGCGTTTAGATTTATTAACTTTGCGGC
>JAFTFA010000114.1 GCA_017449785.1 Muribaculaceae bacterium
GAAGCCAGGTTGTAGTAGGTGTTGGCCACCTGCTCACCCATCTGCACGGTGAACGGCGAGACGTTGGTGGGCAGTTTCTCCATCATCAGGTCGAGGATGGTGCCGGCCTTCTTGTAGCGGTCGGCGACATACATGAAGTCCCTGTCGCCCAGCGACATGATTTCGTGCAGAACTTTTGTATCAGATTTCATCGTCTTGTCCTTTCTGGTTCTTTAGCGTGTTTCAATACTCTTGGTAGCCGAAGTCGGTGAAGTCGGCATAGGAGCCCTGGGAACCTTGTGCGTACAAGGCCAGGACAACGCCCGTGAAGCCTCCGGCCATCTCGGTGCTCAGCAGTGTGCAGCTCTGGCTGCCCAGTTCGTGCCAGGTCTTGCCGCCGTCGGTCGAGCATTCATATCGGTAGGTGAGGCCGTCGCTGGAGATGCGCAGCTTCGCCTTGGCCCGGTCAAGTCTGTGGGTTTTGATGTCGCTCATCGTCTTGAGGCGGCAATCCAGCTTCACGATCAGTTCGCTATTCTGGCGGGTGCATGACAGCGATTGCCATCCGTCGTCTATCTGATAGACGATGATTCCGGCTTCGTCACCCTCGTTGATATGTGCCGCATCCACATCGACCTGTACGGTCATGCGTTCGCTTGTCTGACGCATGCCGATGAAGGTGGGATGGTCGGTCTTGGCAACGGGTCGCCCGGCATGCAGGCGCAGGCGGCCGCCGGTGCGTTCATAGTTGGCCTCGATGGGGCTCTGCATGTGCATCCACATGGGGTGCTCGGGCCAGGCCATGAGGTCCTCGTGGGTGACCGTGCGCAGCCTGCGCACGGGAGTGCCTCCCAGGTGGGCTTGCATCAGCGTGTCGATGGGTTCACCGCCATTCACGACGGGCCAGCCGCCCTCTGGCCATTGAACGGGAGCCAGATAGGTCTCGCGGCCCAGGTGATGGTAGCTGCCGCCATAGTTGCGGTAGGCCAGGAAGATCACCCACCACGAGCCGTCGGGGGCCTGCACGAGGTCGCCGTGTCCCGTGCCCTGCACCTGCAGGGCTTGACCCTTCTGGCTGCAGTTGGTCATGATGGGATTGGCGGGATTGGAGATGTAGGGGCCCTCGATGTTCTTGCTGCGGGCTATCGTGAGCGAGTGGGCCAGTTCTGTGCCACCCTCCGAGATGAGCAGATAATAGTAGCCGTCTTTTTTGTAGATGTGCGGCGCCTCGGGAAAACGGCCGCCGTCGCCACACCACAGGGCAACGCTCTCGGTGAGCTGTTCGCCCGTTTTGTCATCTATCTCGCACAGCCAGATCTTGTCGCCGGGGTTGCTCACCATGTAGCAATGGCCGTCTTCCCAGTAGAGCGACGGGTCGATGCCTTGCTGCTTGAGCCAGATGGGCTCACTCCACGGGCCGCGCGGGTCGGTGGCGGTGACCATGAAGTTGCCGCCGTTGCCCACGTTGGTCGTGATCATGTAGAAGGTGCCCTCGTGATAGCGAATGGTGGTGGCATAAATGCCCAGCCACGACGAGGCCTGGTTGAGCGGCAGCTGCGAGTCACGGGTGAGCACGTTGCCGATTTGCTCCCAGTTCACCAGGTCGGTGCTGTGATAGATGGGCACGCCGGGAAAGTACTGGAAGGTGGAGTTGACGACATAGTAGTCGTTACCCACGCGGCAAATCGACGGGTCGGGGTTGAAGCCTGGTATGACGGGATTCAGATAGGCCCCCGCTGGCTGTGCCGATACGGTCGCCGTTGCCAGCATCAAGGCGAAGGTAATGGCCGAAATGAATCTTTTCATGATCACCTGTTTGGGTTATTGGTTATCGCCTTTTGTTTTCTGCTCACATATCATAGTTTGACGGTCACTTGCTTGCCGTTGTACTCTACCATCTGCCCTGCGGGATTCTCGAGGTCGAGCTCGCGGGCATTGTCGCGGCTAATGACCACCACGTTGAAGCGGCGCTGCTTGAGCATTCCATTGAAGTTGCCCTTGCGTTCGCCAATGGTGAGCGTGCGCGTGGCCTCGTCGTAGTTGAAGTCGATGGTGGCATACTTGCCTTTCTCGTAGTTGTAGTTGGTACCCTCGTCCTCATAGAGTTGGAACTGGGCATTGGCACCGGTGTAGACATACAGGTTGATGAGCTCGGCGGGTTTCTCGTCGCTCCACTGCAACTCGGAACCAAAGGGGATGATGCTGCCTTCACGCACATAGACGGGAATGCGGCCATAGGGGGCATCGACGATGAGCTTTTGGCCTCCGTTGATGAATTCGCCGCTGTACAGGTCATACCAGCCGCTCTGCTCGGGGAAGTAAACCTGGCGGTTGCGGGCTTTGTAATAGCCCACGGGACAGGCCATAAAGGCTGGGCCGAACATCCACTGGTCATGGATGTCGAGCACGTTCTTGTCGGCGGCAAAGTCCATCACCAGTGCGCGCATGAGCGTGTAGTCCTTGAAGTGCGCCCAACCGGCCATCGAGTAGAGGTAGGGCATCATGCGGTAGCGCAGCTTGTGGTAATAGACGATGCTCTCATAGGCGGGATGACCTTCGGGCGCGATGTTGAACACCTCGCGCAGGGGCCACTGGCCATGGGCACGGTACAGAGGAATGAAGCAGCCGAATTGGTTCCAGCGGGTTTGCAGCTCGCGCCACTCGGTCAGGTCGCTGTTCTCGTACCCCGTTTGGTCAAACTCTTGTTGTGCGGCCACATAGCGGTTCTCGACACAAAAGCCGCCCTGGTCCATGCCCCAGAAGGGGATGCCCGACATCGAGAAGTTGAGGCCGGCCGTCATCTGGGCACGCATGTCCTCCCAGCGGGTGCCGATGTCGCCGCTCCAGGTGGCGGTCGAGTAGCGCTGCTCGCCGGCAAAGCCGCTGCGGGTCAGCAAGAATACTCGCTTGTTGTTGCCCGTGGCACGCTGGCCGGTATAGATGGCGTCTGCATTGACGATGGAGTAGGCGTTGAAATATTCGGTCGACGAACCCAGGGCCGTGGGACCGGACAGGGCCTTGCGATACCACATGGGGGTGCAGTCGCGTATGTTGGGCTCGCTGGCATCCATCCACCAGGCATCGATGGCATAGTTGTATTTCTTGTACAGGTTGTCGTTCATCTGTTTCCAGAACAGCTTGCGGGCACCTGCGTCATAGGCATCATAGAACGAACCGCGGAAACCCAGCCAGTCATGGATGTCGTCAACGATGGCTTGCTTGTAAATCCAGCCTCTGGCATCAAGCGCCTTGTAATTGTCGACGGTCTCATAGAACTTGGGCCACACGCTGATCATGAACCGGCCGCCCATGGCGTGTACCGAGTCGAGCATGGCCTGCGGGTTGGGGTAGCGCGAGGCCTCAAAGGTGTGGTCGCCCCAGTTCTCGAGTTTCCAGTAATTCCAGTCCTGCACAATGTTGTCGATGGGGATGCGCCGGTTACGGAACTCGGCAAGCGTCTGCTCGACGTCTTGCGAACTCTTGTAGCGCTCGCGGCTCTGCCAGAACCCCAGCACCCACTTGGGATACAACGAAGCCTTGCCCGTGAGGGTGCGGTAGCCCGAGATGATGTCGTCAAAGCTCTGACCGGCGATGAAGTAGTAGTCCATGTCGCGGCTCATCTCGCTCCACACGGTGAGTTGCTCACGTTCGGCAGCGCTGCGGGGTGCCGACACGCGCAGTCCGCAATAAGACACGTCGCCGTCGGGTTGCCACTCGATGCGCAGTTGCGTCTTTTTGCCTGAAGGCACCTGGGCGGTAAATTTCCATGCGTTGGGGTTCCATGCCGTGCGCCAGCGTTCGGGAACCACTTCCTCGCCGCCGATGTACACCTTGATGTACCCGGCATAGTAGAGGATGAACTGGCGCAGCGTCTCGCTCACGCGTCCCCTGGGCTCAATGAAGCCCTCATAGACCACCGTCGCGCCGTTCAGGGCAAAGCCCTTCGGCAGGTTCTTGATGCCGCCGGGCTCGGTCAACTTGCCCAGTTCCGATCCTGCGGGCATGTCAAACTCTAAATAGAGGGAATCCTCGCCGTGCACCAGGCGTTGGCCGTTCTTGTCGGTATAGGTGCCCGTCAGGCTGCCTTTCTTGCCGTGCTTGTCATAGAGGTTGAAGGCACGGTTGAGCTGCAGGTAGTCCTCGGGGTTGCCAAAGCGGCAGTAGCTATAGCTGTCCCACAGGATGCCGTAGCCGTTGGTGCTCAGCACCATGGGCACACTCACCTTGGTATTATACTGGAACAGGTCCTCGTTCTTGCCCTTCATGTTGAGCTCGCCCGACTGGTGCTGTCCCAGGCCGTAGAGTGCCTCATCCTGGTTCTCGAACTTGAGCGTCCAGGTCAAACCCTTGCTCTGATCGTCGGTCAGGGTGCCGACGCCGATTTCGCGCTCGGGCACCTTGAACGGCTTGAACGACTTGCCGCCCACGGCCTCAGTCGCCAGGACCCTGCCGCCCCCGTCGGTGAACTTGATGCGGCCGTCGGCCTTGTTGACGGTAGCCGTCACGTTCTTGGCCTTGACGCAATAGCTGTCGCCATTGTCGGTGACCGTGAACTTGGGCTTGGCTGTCTGCGGTACAATCATCAGGCTGGCCGGCTTGTCGGGCAGCTGTGTCTCGCAGGTGGCCTGCACGCGTACGATGTTGTCGTTCACTACTTGCAGGCGAACCACACGGGTGGCACCTGCCTGAGCATTCTCGATGTCGATTGTCACGAAGTTGCCTTCGGTCTTGACAGCGGCCTGTGCCACAATGGCATGCAGTGCAAGTGCCGTCATCAAGAACAGTTGTATCGCTCTTTTCATTTTAATTAGACTATAATCGGACAAATTTACCATAAAATTCCGAGAAATCCCGCATTTAAGAAGTTATTTATCTTTAATATAGCCAAATCCAGTTCGACACTAGCAGCATCGCGGCACCCCGACGTCTATTCGAGGCCCTGGACTACGCGCAGCGCACCAACACGATCGGCTCGCTCCGCGGTGCCGACGTGTCCCGTTCCATCACCGCGCCGATGGCTTTGGCACAGAGCCAGCCGCAGGTGATAGTCCAGGAGAGCAAAGACTTGAGAGAGACCATCGCCCGTCTCAACGAGCGATTGGACGAGCCCTTTGCCACCGTCAACACCGTGACCGGCGACAAGGGCATAAAACAGGCGCAGGACGAGTACCAGCGCCTCATGAACAATAAATCACCGAAATCTAAAAGAAAATGATGTGTTTAGGCATGATTTTTGCTACCTTTGCAGCATTAAAAACTACGAAAACCAGTAAGAATGTTTATGAAACTACTATCAAAAATTTCTATTCTATTGATTGCTGTCCTTTTAGGATTCACATCATGCGGTGACGATGAGCCTTTTGATTCAAGTAAGCTTGAAGGCGTTTGGAAAAAGGTGATTGATGACAGAATTATGGATGGTGGGATGGAATTGTATCAATTCTTCCCAGAAGCCTCATATTCTGGACGTATCGAAAAGTCTGTCTCTAATTGGCCCGATGAAGGGTGGACTGTAACCGACCTCAACTACAGGGTCGGAGAAACAGGACACATGAATATCTTTACAGGGAAAACCCATGATGGGAAATCCCAAATCTATCTTGAGGTTGATATTAAAATAAACAAATCTGAAATGATCTGGTACAAGACCGATTCAGATGAAGAAATAGCACGTTTCAAGAAAGAGAATGTATATGAGTCGTAGCCTATAAATTCCATTTTATCGGTACGTCTTTTCAAGGCATACGCGGTTGAGCAACTTATACCAAAATTATAAAAGTCTGAGCAAACACCAGCGCCTCATGAACACCAATGCGAGTAAACGAGCGCAATGTCATGCTTGCATGAATATTGCCGAGCGTGAGCATTGAAGACGAAGTCAATAAATCACCGAAATCTAAGAGAAAATAGCAGAATTATGTTTACCTTTGCAAGATCAAACACCTTTATTCAATGAGAGTATTCCTTATATCATACTTGTCGATATGTCTCTCACGGGTTGCGAATGATGACATGCCAGAGGGTTTCCGCTGTGCATTGCCATATGTAAAGAAAATGATTGAAATGTTGAATACCATTAAGAATTC
>JAFTFA010000115.1 GCA_017449785.1 Muribaculaceae bacterium
ATTTTTTATTTATTTGATTGTCACAAAGTTACTAAAACTTTTTGACATGACAAAGCCTCCGCTTGGGAAAGTAGAGGCTTTGTTATATGTTTTACAACATGTTACAACAAAGAGGATGTGCCACAATTATGACACACCCTCAATTTCCTCTGCCTTTTGCTTTAGTACCTTGGCGGCATCATGTAGAAATCATCACCAAGTGTAAATCCATTCAGGAAGCATTGTTCTATATTGCCAAAACGATTGAGCAAGGATTGAGTCGCGATGCACTCATTAACTGCATTAAAGCGCATCTGTTCGAACATCAAGGGAAGATCGCCAACAACTTTGCCGACCATTTTCCTGATAATCAGAGCAAACTTGTTCAAGAGGTCTTGAAAGAAAACTACGATTTTGGATTTGCCACAGTTGAACATGAGGTTTATAATGAAACAGAACTGGAAGAGGCTCTCTCGCAAAACATAACCGATTTACTGTTGGAAATGGGGTCTGGATTTGCATTCTTGGGCCGACAGCAGCAAATAGTAGTCGGTGGGCGCACTCGGAAGATTGACCTCTTGTTCTATCACATCCGCTTGCGCTGTTATATTGTCTGCGAGCTGAAAGCCAAGCCCTTTGAACCAGAGTTTGCCGGAAAGTTAAACTACTATGTCAATGCGGTTGATGAGTTGCTGAAAACTGGAGAAGATAATCCAACTATTGGCCTACTTATCTGCTCCGACATGAACAAGACTGAAGTTCAGTGGTCTTTCCGAGGCATCAGCACACCGATGGGCGTAGCAACTTACAACAATATTCAAATCAAAGACGCATTGCCATCTCAAGAGCAACTGGCAGAACGCGTGCAACTTCTGCAAAAAGAATTGCAGGAGACCAAACGGTTAATGAATAAAACCAGATCGCACGAGTAATTAACTACCACTACCCGCTCAACCCCGCCCGCCTGCAAGTGGGCGTGAGCGTCAACTTCGTCAATTGAATAGTGCTCATGGGAACCGACTACCCGCAAACGGGCCGCGGCACAGCCGCGACATGGGAAACTAAGCTTGCGCCATCAAGTACTGTCCTGGTCGACTGTGCCGGGGCTCTGCCACGGCCACGATGACAATTCTCGCTCAATGCCATGCCGGTGTAGTATAATTGAAGTAATTAGGCACTATGGATTGGGATAGGTTCAAGAGCAAGCAGCAGTGGGCTGGAGACTTGAAGCCGTCGATGAAGCGGCGACGAGTGGGACATGACTACCAGGGTCGTTGTATCTACATGATCACGCTGGTTGTCAAGGGGAGACGGCCGTTGCTTGGCACTCTCACCGGCGACGGGGTGATTGAGCCAGCCATCGTGGAGCCGACGCCGCTTGGACACGCTGTCATTCAGTCTCTTAAAGGCATCCCCACATTCTATCCCGAGATTGACATCTGGCCCTTTCAACTGATGCCTAACCACCTGCATGCGATCGTCTTTGTTAAGGAAAGGATTCCTGCACACCTTGGCAAGGTGATCAATGGCTTCAAGGTGGGATGCAATCGTGCCTATAAGGAGCTTGTCAAGAGTGACCAGCCTGGACTATGGGAGGAGGGCTATAATGACATGATTCTTGATAGAGAAGGACAGCTGCAGCGCATGAAGGCTTACATCCTTGACAATCCTCGTCGTCTCGCCATCAAGCGCAATCATCCTGATTTATTCCGGGTCCAAAGAAATATTAACGTGGGAAACTACACCTTTGCAGCACTGGGAAATGTATTCTTGTTGGAGTCCCCATGCCTGATGCAGGTGCAATGTACCCGCAAACTCACAAAGGAGCAGATCAGCACCATCGTGCATCAGTTTTTGTCACATGCTCAAAACGGAGCGGTCCTCGTCTCGCCGAGCATCAGCCCCGGGGAGAAAGCTGTGATGAAGACGGCATTCGAGCATGGATTCCCTGTTATTGTGCTTCAAGAGAATGGCTTCGCTCCTCTTGCCAAGCCTGGTGGTCGCCGGTTTGATGCCTGCGCTCGCGGTCGGCTACTCATGCTTGCCCCATGGGAACACCACAACGACAAGAGGACAATCAAGCGCAGCCAGTGCCTCGACCTCAACGAGATGGCCAGGGTGATCTGCATCACAAGACAGCAGTAACTGGCCACGGCGTGACTGCAGGCAAGGTGGACACCACGCTTCAAGATGCCAGGCGACACGGTGACCACATTAAGGGCTTGATCATACTGAAACACAGAATCCCAAAAAGGAAAACAATAAAATATAATCAAGGCAATACCATCTGGGGCGTGGCGTGAGTTTATAGGATATTGGGGAAAAATTTTGTGGTCTATGGGTTTTTGTGTAATTTTGTCGGCGTAGAACAAAACGACTTTACAACAATATCATTAACATCATTTTTAATAACTGATTTATGCCTAAGATTTCAGAACGCAGCGTCAAGATGCCGGCATCGCCCATCAGAAAGCTGGCCCCGTTTGCAGCCGACGCCAAGAAACGCGGTATCAAAGTGTATCACCTCAACATCGGTCAGCCCGACCTGCCCACCCCCGAGGAAGGCTTGGAGGCCCTCAAGCATGTTGACCGCAAGGTGCTCGAGTACAGCCCATCACAGGGTTATCCCCAGTATCTGGAGAAACTCGTGGGCTACTACAAGCGCTATGACATCAACCTGGACGTGGACGACATCATCGTGACCTGCGGTGGCAGCGAGGCTGTGCAGATGGCCTTCATGGTATGCCTCAACCCTGGTGACGAGATCATCATCCCCGAGCCCGCATACGCCAACTACATGGGCTTTGCCTGCGAGACCGGTGCTGTGGTACGCACCATCACCACCCACATCGAGGACGGCTTTGCTCTGCCTCCCGTCGAGGAGTTTGAGAAGGTGATCAACGAGCGCACCCGCGCCATCATGATCTGCAACCCCAACAACCCGACCGGCACCCTCTACAGCCGCGAGGAGCTCATGCGCCTGCGCGACCTGGTGAAGAAATATGACCTCTTCCTGTTTGCCGACGAGGTTTACCGCGAGTTTATCTACAGCGACGCCCCCTACACCAGCGCCATGCACCTCGAGGGTATCGAGAACAACGTGATCATGATCGACAGTGTGTCCAAGCGCTACAGCGAGTGCGGCATCCGCATCGGTGCCTTCATCACCCGCAACAAGGAAGTGCGTGCTGCCGCCATGAAGCTCGCCCAGGCCCGCCTGAGCCCTCCCCTGCTGGGCCAGATCGTTGCCGAGGCATCACTCGACGCTCCCCAGGCCTATCACAAGGCCGTCTATGACGAGTACATCGCCCGCCGCAACTGCCTCGTTGAGGGCCTGAACAAGATTCCCGGTGTCTATAGCCCGATGCCCATGGGTGCCTTCTACACCGTCGCCAAGCTGCCGGTGAAGGACATCGACGACTTCTGCCGCTGGTGCCTGGAGGAGTTCAACTACGAGGGCGAGACCGTGATGATGGCTCCTGCCAGCGGTTTCTATGCCACCCCCGGCCTGGGCAAGGACGAGGTGCGCATGGCCTACGTGCTCAAGATCGATGACCTGAAGCGCGCCCTGGTAGTGCTCGAGAAAGCCCTCGAGGCCTACAATGCACGCTAAGAGCCAATCATTCTTCTCACCTGCTATCATGTGTGAGCATCGATAACGTCCACCAGCCCTGTTGATCAAGACACATTGGGCTGGTGGACAGTTTTTTACCGTGTGGGATTCCCGACGAACTGAATCATGTAGTCCAAGTACTCTAACCCAATAAAACATGAGCGACCCGAACCACCCTATCAACGATGGCAAGCAGCGGCTGGTAACCGTTGTCATCCCCATTTACACCTTGTCGTTGAGCGACATCGAGCTAGTTGCCCTGCGCCAGTGTTTCAAGGTGCTAGGCCACCACGACATCGCTATTGTGAAGCCCCGGAGCCTAGACATCTCACCGTTCAAGAAACTGGTGGGCGAGAACGCGTCGTTCCGCGTCGAGGACTTTGATGATGCCTACTTTGCAGGACGTGAGGGCTACAACCGCCTGATGCTTTCTACCACCCTGTATGAGCGGTTCATTGACTCGCGGTATATTTTCATCCATCAGACCGACGTGTATGTGTTCACCGACGATTTAGAGCGGTGGTGCCAGCGGGGCTATGACTACATCGGCGCCCCGTGGCTGCCTGCTGTGGGCGACGTGAGCGGGTGGAACCTGCCCCAACGCGCCCTGTACATGGCACGGCGGGCCCTGGGCAAGTTCAAGTCCCCCTATCATGGCATCAACTTGAAGTACCTCGTGGGCAACGGAGGCTGCTCGTTGAGGCACACCCAGCACTTCCTGGCCGCAGCGACCAAGCTGGCAGACGCCTTTGCCCTAGCGGCCAGCGATGCCAGCAATCATGAGAACTTCGAGGACGTGGTGTGGTCGGTGCGCGTCAATCACCTCAGCCCCGGCACACTGGCCATTGCCCCCTACCACGAAGCAGTATTCTTCTCGGTAGAATCCCATCCCAGCATGGCTATGCGCTTAACAGGCAATCAATTACCGATGGCTACCCATGCCTTTGCACGGCGACGCAATCGCGGTTTCTGGAAACGATATATCAATTCACTATAACCATGTATCAAGGTCAAAAGTCGTTCTTCTTCAAGAAGTCCCTTAAATGGATGTGCCTGATACCCTCGTCATTAACATTATCATAGAGAGAATCCATCGTCACGACATATTTTGGATGACTATCCTTGATCAACTTGAGATTACCGAACTCCCGATCCACTGTTTCTTGGGATTTCAGCAAATAAGCTACCTGCACATAAATGATGCTCTCTCGGTTCTCGGCAACAAAATCAATTTCTGACCTGTACAATTGACCTACATTTACCTTATACCCCAAGCGGACAAGATGACGATAAACAGCATTCTCAATAACTTTCTCAATATCAAATCGTCGATTGCCACCAATAATGACATTGCGAATGCCCAAATCCTCAAAATAAAACTTATCGCCCATCTCAAGCAACCGCTTGCCATGAATGTTGTAACGGCTCACACGGTCAATGACAAAAGCATTGCACAAATAGTCCAGATAGGATAAAATCACATTACTTGAAGCATCCACATTCTGCCCCTTGAGAAAAGCCGCTACACTGCGTGCCGAGAATATCTTGCCCACGTTGTCGGCCAAGAACTTGACTAGAGTGCGCAATAGAGCTGTGCTCCTAATCCTTTCGCGCTCTACCACATCACGCAAGACGATTGTATTGAACACATTATTCAGATAATCTTCAATTAAATCTATGTTGTCAAGACCAAATAGCCTTAATTGTGGCAACCCGCCAAATTGCAGGAACTGCATTAACGCACTGTCGCTATCTTCGAGTTGATGAAATTGCAAGAATTCAATGTAACTCAATCCTCTGACACGATACTCCACATAACGCCCCCGTAGCAAAGTTGACAACTCACTTGAGAGCATCTTGGCATTACTACCGGTGATCATGATTTGACATCTGCCCTCGGAATGAAAGCTCAATAGTGATTTCTCAAATTTGCTGATTTCCTGCACTTCATCGATAAATAAGTAATTGTTCTTGCCCTCTGCTAAATGCGCAAGCACATAACGATCAAGATCCTGGTAAGAGGCTATCACATCAAACGACGTACTCTCCTTATTAATATAAATAACATGATTGCCGAGGCCCTGAGCAATCTTGTCCTTTACATACCTCATGATACAGCTTTTGCCCACTCGACGCTGCCCAGTCAAGGCCACAATGACACCTCTACCGAATATTCGTTCTATCCGTTCACAATAATCCGGCCTCTCAAATATTATCTGCTCCATATCTTCTATTATTTTGATGCAAAGATAATACATATTTGCGCATTATAAACAACATAATTAAAAAAAGTTGAATTTTGCGCATCACAATCAACAGAAATATCTTTTATTTTACTAATCTGTGCATCATGGAGTGCAATCCTATCCCGCCACGCGAGCACGTCCGGAACTTCCTCACGTCAAGACATAGCCATGTAATGTGCATTAAAAGAACTAGCCACTTCCTGCAAAAACTAGGTAAAAACATGTCGAAAACGGCATATCTATCGCGTAGCAACTTCACAGCCATCTTTAAGGAAATCATGGGACTCACCCCGTCGGCATTCCAAAAGATGCACGAGCAGGACTTAAAGGACGGGCACGATACGAGTTTGGGTGCCTCAGAGCAAGAGTGAGAGAAAACAGTGTCCTTGTGAGTGTGTAGGGAAATGTGTAAATTTGCAGTCTGAAAACGATAGAATACGAGAACAATTATGGCAATGAATAGACAACAACCCGCACGGCGGGGACAGATGATACTTTATCTAGTGCTGCTCGCCGTGGTGGTGGCCTGCATGGTGGGGCTGAGCTTGTGTGACCGGCCCGCCGGGGCCATTGCCTCGCAGCCCAGCGGCGGCGACACGCTCGACATCGCCATCGAGTACTCGCCCGTGACCTATTACACCTATGAAGACACACTGGGCGGCTACAACTACGACCTGCTGCGCCTGATGTCGGCCAAGACCGGACAGCCGATGAAATTCCATCCCGTAGTGACGCTCGAGAAGGCCCTGGCCGGACTCGACGACGGGCGATATGATGTCGTGGTGGCCCAGTTCCCGATGACGGCCGGCGACACGGCACGTTTTGCCTTCACCAATCCTGTCTACATCGACCAGCAGGTGCTGGTGCAGCGTCGCGGCAACAACGCCATCCGCTCCCAGCTTGACCTGGCAGGCGACACGGTTTGGGTCGTGAAGGGCTCGCCCATGGTGGGACGCATTGCCAGCCTGAGCCGTGAGATCGGCGACACCATCTATGTCCACGTCGATGAACTCTACGGTCCCGAGCAACTGATGATGATGGTCTCGACGGGCGAGATACGCTATGCCGTCGTCAACCGCTCCATCGCCCGCGCGATGGCCTCACGCCTGCCCAACCTGGACCGCTCGGTGGCCATCAGCCTGTCACAGTTCCAGTCCTGGATGGTGGCCAAGGATCGCCACGCCCTGTGTGACAGCCTCAACCGCTGGCTGGGCCAGGTGAAACGCGACACGACGACCTACCTGAGTCTGCAGCGTCGATACTTCGGCGGCACATTCCCCACTTTGGCACGATAATTGCAGTGTTGGTGTACCATTTACCCGTTTCATTGACAAATTAACACCACAACACCATGCTCATCAGGAAGAAAAAAGAATCGGCAACCGCTAACTTTGAGAAATTTCTCAAAGCCTGTAATTGTACCTACAACACCAGTCGCGAGGACGACACCACCACCATCAACTTTGAGTTCCAGGCCGGCCAGTTCGTCGCCACCATCCGCAAGCAGGACGACTGCGTGGAGGTGAACTATCCGTGCATGGCAACAGCCCCGATGAGCCAGATTGACCTTGTGCGCAGCAAGTGTAACGAGTTCAACAACAGCAACATCCTGTTCAAGTTCACCTACACGATCGACAAGGAAGACAACCAGATAAACGTGCACATGTCCTTCTTCAACAACAACGTCAATGCCGATAATATGGCCAACGAGTTGAAGGCGGTGTTCCATTTCCAGCGCCACTGGGTACACGACTTTGACGAGGCCGTCTCGCTCAGCAAGGACTATGAGACAAGCGACCTGGAGAGCGAGCTCAACAAGCATCAGCGCGAGATGTTCCTGCTGCGCCGTCTGGAGCTGCACCACCAGCTGGATCGTCCCGCTGCCGAACTGGTCACCGGCACGGGCACCCTACCCCTGTGGCAGATGCTCGACACGGTGTGTCCCCTGCCCGACGCCAGGTTGCTGTTCATGACGGTCAACACCGTCAGCGGCCAAGAGCGCATTGAGGACGCCGAGGCCATCAAGGCCTTTGACCTGCGCCACGCGCTTGTCGAG
This sequence comes from Muribaculaceae bacterium, assembly GCA_017449785.1. Taxonomy (GTDB): domain Bacteria; phylum Bacteroidota; class Bacteroidia; order Bacteroidales; family Muribaculaceae; genus Sodaliphilus. The sequence goes on from JAFTFA010000115.1 coordinate 7,895, forward strand.
GGCGACGGCCCGCAGGCAAGGCTCACGCGCGATTATGCCGTGATCGACCTGCACTACAAGCAGGGGCGCGATGAGAAGCCCATGATGGCAACCATCATGCTCACTGCCGAGGGCGAGGACGAACACAGTCTGTACACCCGCGTGACCGTCACCCAGCCTCCTCGCAATGCCAGCCGCATGGCGTCATTGAGCAACGAGGAGCGCAAGCCCCACAGCGTGAGCGTGCTCATCGCGCTGGACCGCAGCGACGACAAGCAACACCAACAGGAGTTTGACTACATGTGGAGCGACGCCCGTCTTAAGGCCAAGAACGGCGAGAAAGACAGCCTGACCGATGACCAGTTGCTGCTGGGCCAAGTCAGGGTCGCCGACGTAGCCTACAACATGTACTGGGGTGTGCAGTCGTTCAACAACGGACGCTTCTATGAGGCGATACTGTATCTGGAGAACGTGTTCAACAGCTATCGCAGCGACTTCTTTGAGATGGGTCCAGACGGCAAGCGCCTCTTCATGGAAACGGCCTACAAGCTGGGGTTCTGCTATAACGAACTGGGCCTGTACAAGCAGGCATTCTACTACCTCGACCTCATGGCCAGCGACGGCAACATCAGGCACACCACCGAACTGGTCAACACCATGGCCAACAGCAAGGACCTGCGCCTGTTCAGCTACACCGAGGGTGTCATGGACGAGGTGAAGCGCAACTTCAATGTGGAGGACGAGGTGCCCGACAACATCAAGTCATTTGTCAACTTCCTGCGCCGCCGTCGCGGTTATGCTTTCATTAACTTCAACCAGCTCGACAAGGCCGAGAAAATCTTCACTCAGATGCTCAACGAGGAGGAGAACGCCGATTATGCCATCAATGAGCTGGCCTACATCAAGAAGCTGCGCCAGCAACGCGGCGAAGACGTCACCGCGGCACAAAACAATGACTCACCCCACGGCGGCGATGCTACCGATGCGCCACCGTTCTAATAGAACTCATCACGCCCTTTAAAAGCAGAAAACGACAAGCACAAAAAATGCAACTTTCTGGTTCATAGAAAGTTGCATTTATTACGCTTGCCGTTTTCCTTATATCGCTGTGCAGTGGCGCCTTCAGGGCTTGTTGTGAAGGGCGGTGCCAAAGTAGCGCGGGATAGGCGTCTCAAACGTCAGGGCCTCGCCAGTCACGGGGTGATGGAAGGCCAGGCGGAAGGCGTGGAGACACATGCGGCTGCCCGGGTCGTCCTGCCGGCCGTACTTGCCGTCACCCACCACGGGGTGACCGATGTCGGCCATGTGGACACGTATCTGGTTCTTGCGGCCCGTGAGCAAGTGCAGGTACAGCAAGGAACGCTCCTCGGCCTGCTCGACGAGTTCCCACTCGGTCGCCGCCCACTTGCCGCCGTCTTCGACCGGACTGCTCACGACAACCATGCGGTCGGTATCGTGCAGCCAGCTCTCAACCTTGCCCTGGGGCTGTTCCATGACACCCTCGACGACAGCGACATATCGCCGGTCGATGATCGTCGAGTGCCAGTCGGCCGTCATCTGCTGCTGCACGTCCACGCTCTTGGCATAGACCATCAGGCCCGACGTGCGGCAATCGAGACGGTGCACCACATGGGCCGTGCAACGCTGGTGGGTCTCGGTGAAATGGCGGTCGAGCAAAGTCTTCATGTTCAAGCTGCCGGCACCCACGGGCATCGAGAGCACGCCCTGCTGCTTATCGACCACGACGACCCAGCGGTCCTCATAGACGATGCGGTAGTTCTTGTTATTGCTCGAGGACGGGCGGGCATGACGGCGTATCTTCACGATGCTGCCCTCGTCGAGCGGATAATCCACGTGGGTCTGCACCTGGTCATCGACGGTGACACCGCCGTGGGCGAGGATGGATTTGGCCTTGTTGCGGCTGATGCCGTCCAGGCAGTGCATGACAAAGTCAAGCAGTTTGCCGGGTTGCTTCACCTCGCGGACGACGGCCTTGTCGTCGTTGCGGGGCACTCGATGGTCGTGACGTCTGGGCATATCTTTTTTCTTTACTCGATAATTATCGTTAGTTAATCAAAAATGTGGCGCAATCGGGAGAAGATGCGGTTCTTGTCCCCGTCGCTGGGCTTGACATGCTCGCCCGCGTTCTGCAACATGGTGATGGCTTCCTTCTCCTTGTCGTTGAGTTTCTCGGGAATATAGACCATGACGTTGATGAGCAGGTCACCAGTGCCGTAACGCTCGGGCGATGGCAGTCCCTTGCCGCGCAGGCGCAGGATGCTGCCAGGCTGAGTGCCGGGCTTGATGGTCACACGGGCCTTGCCGTCGATGGTGGGCACATCCACCTTGCCGCCGAGCACAGCGGTGGGGATGTCGAGCATCAGGTTGTAGATGAGGTCATTGCCGTCGCGGGTGAGCTGTGCGTCACGCACCTCCTCAATCACCACGAGCAAGTCACCGGGAATGCCGCCACCAGGGGCATCGTTGCCTTGACGGCCCATGCGCAGGGTCATGCCGTCGGCCACGCCGGCGGGAATGCTGATGCTCACCACGTCCTCCTTGCGAACGAGGCCCTTGCCGCCGCAATGCGGACAGGTCTCCTTGATGCGCTTGCCGCTGCCGCCGCAGGTGTGGCACACACTCTGCGACTGCATGGTGCCGAACATGGTGCGCTGCATGCGCACTTCCACACCGCTGCCATGGCAGGTGGGACAGGTCTCAAGGGCGGTGCCGTCCTTGGCGCCAGTGCCGTGGCAGTGGTCACAGGATTTCATGCGCGGGATGCGCAGTTTTTTCTCGGCACCCTTGGCAATCTCGGGGAGAGTCATCTTGACACGCACCCGCAGGTCGGTACCGCGGTTCACACGCTGAGCCTGGCCTCCGCCACCACCGAAGAAGTCGCCGAAGCCGCCAAAACCTCCAAATCCGCCAAACAGGTCGCCGAACTGGCGCAGGATGTCCTCCATCGACATGCCGCCACCATAACCGCCGCCATCCATCTGCTCGCCGGCGAAACCAAACTGATCGTAACGGGCGCGCTTGTCGGGGTCGCTGAGGACGTTATAGGCCTCGGCGGCCTCCTTAAACTTCTCCTCGGCGGCCTTTTTCTCGGCATCGCTCTTGCCCTGCTGCTTGTCAGGGTGATACTGGATGGCAAGTTTGCGGTAGGCCTTCTTCAGGTCGTCGGCCGTGGCATTCTTCTCCACCCCGAGCACCTCGTAGTAATCTCTCTTCTGAGCCATAATTCTTTACAAAATTACCCAGTTATTATCTCTCGTGTCTTAGCTGCCGACAACCACCTTGGCGTGGCGCAGCACCTTGTCGTTGATCATGTAGCCCTTGATGGTCGTGTCGATGACCTTACCCTTCATCGAGGGGTCGGGAGCGGGAAACATCGTCACTGCGTCATGCAGGTCGGTGTCAAAGTCCTTGCCCGTCGAATCGATTGCCGTGACATGCTGACTCTCAAGGTATTTTACAAACTTGTGATAGATGAGATCCACACCCTCCTTGAGGCTGTCAAGGTCACCACCCTTGTTGATGGCATCCAGAGCGCGCTCCAGGTCATCCACAACGGGCAGCAGCTCACGCAGGGCACCCTCGGCACCGTTCTTGATGAGTTCGGCCTTCTCCTTGAGCGTGCGCTTGCGGAAGTTCTCAAACTCTGCCAACTTGAACAACGCTTCCTTCTTCTCGTGCTCGAGCTGCTGCTCGAGTTCTGCAATGCGCTGTTCAGGATCAATGGTCTTGCCGTCGTTGTTCTGTTCCTGCTGCTCGGGATTCACTGCCTCCTCGGCCTTGACTTCTTCCTGAGCGGCCTTAGCTTCGTCGTTCTGGTTCTTTTTGTTCTTTTTAGACATATCGTTGTTTGTGTTTAATTTCATTAACCTTACTGATTCTTGCAAAAATCAGTCCAAGGTGCCCTCATCACAATTGCAGGACAAAGGTGGCACAATCGGCAAATGTGTCAGCCGACTGCTCTGCCAGTTTGTCACCGTCAAAAATACCGAAAACCGTAGATCCCGAGCCCGACATGGCCGCATAGACGGCTCCGGCATCAAGAAGGCGGGCCTTGATGAGCCACAACTGGGGCAACGCGGCAAACACGCTCGGTTCAAAGTTGTTGACCAGCAGGCCGTCCCATGTCTCGACCGGCTGCATGACGGTGCGGGCCAGATCTGCCGTCGCAGGAGCGGGCTGCACCCGGCTGTAGGCCGTGCGGGTGTCCACGCCGACGGGTGGCTTGACGAGCAACAGGGTTTTCCCCTTGAGATCGACCGCGACAGGCGACATCACGTCACCGATGCCGGTGGCCAGCATGGGACGGTTGTAGATAAAGAACGCACAATCGGCTCCCAATGTGGCCGCCATCGCAACAAGCTGTTCATCAGCCAGTTGCAGGTCAAACATCTTGTTCAGCATCAACAACGCATGGGCGGCATCGCTCGAGCCGCCTCCCAGGCCGGCACCGTCGGGGATGTGCTTGTAGAGGTGCATCGCCACGGGCGGCAGGTCATAACGCTGCTGCAACAGGCGGTAGGCACGCATGACCAGGTTTTTCTCGGGCGGGCAATCGACTGCGTTGCCATAGCAGGTGAGTGTTGTCTCACCGGCCGGCACTATCTCGAGCACGTCGGTGAGCGGTATGGGGAAGAAAACGGTCTCGATGTTGTGATAACCGTCGGGGCGACGTTCCACGATGTTGAGACCCAAGTTGATCTTGGCGTTGGGAAAGGCAATCATGTCGTTATGGTGCTACAAGATGGGGCTGATGAGGCGGACGACCGACTCAAGGGCCTTCTGCAGAATCGGGCGTTTTTTCCACTTGCTCAACAGCAAGCGGTTGCACTGCTCCATGTCGGCCTCAAAGACTGCCTTCATCTTGTGGTTAAATTCTCGGCTATAAATCAGGGCATTGAACTCAAAGTTGTGCTCAAAGCTGCGGAAGTCGAAGTTGGTCGAGCCTGCCGTGACAAACTCGTCATCTACAATGATGACCTTGGCGTGCATGATGGTCGGCTCATAATGATAAATCTTGATGCCGGACAGCAGGCACTCCTTGATATATGACCCCGTGGCCAGCCGCAGCATGGCCGAGTCGGACTGCCGCGGTATCATCACGCGCACGTCAATCCCCGCCAGGGCGGCACTCTGCAAAGCCTTGAGCAAGGCATCACTGGGTAGGAAATAAGGGGTCTGGATATAGACGCAGCGTTTGGCCAGCGTGATGGCCTTGAGGAAGACAAAGGAGATGTTGTTCCAGCGGTTGGTGGGGCCGCTGCTCATCATCTGCACCATGTAGTCGGGACTGACGGGCGGCTCGGCATAGTGCATGGTGGGTGAGGTCAGCAGGTCGCGCGTTGTGAAGTCCCAGTCGATAGCAAACGAGTATTGCATGGCCGCCACGGCCTCGCCCGTGATGCGCAGGTGGGTATCCCGCCATGCACTCCACTTTCTATCGCCGACGACATAGCGGTCGGCAATGTTCATGCCTCCCACATAGCCCACCTTGCCGTCGATGACGACAATCTTGCGGTGATTGCGCCAATTGACGCGGAAGGCGAACTGGGCCAACGTCAACTTCAAGAAGGGGTGTATCTCGATACCTGCTGCACGCATCCGCTTCAACAGACTGGAACGCAAGTAGAACGAGCCCACGTAGTCATACAGCACCCTGACCTTGACGCCTTTTCGCGCCTTGTCGATGAGCAGATCAATCAGTTCGCGGCCAGTACTGTCATCCTCGATGATGAAGTACTGCACGTGGATGTAGTCATGGGCGGCACGGATGTCACGCTTCAAGGCCTCAAACTTGTCACGGCCTGTCGTGAACACGTCAATGCCGTTGCCCACAAACAGGTGCGGGCCCACCAGTTTGTCGGTCAGAGAAATGAGTTGGCGGGAATCCTCGCTCAAGTCCATCTGTGGTGCGACCGACGCGGGAAAATCGTTCATGCGCCGCAATTCCCGCAGGTGGGAACGCGAGATCAGCCTCATGCCCCTCAAGCTGCGACCGAAGATGAGGTAGATCACCAGCCCGACAACGGGCAGGAGCACGAGCACGAGCACCCAAGCAATAGACTTGACCGGGTTGCGGTTCTCGCTGATCACCACCACAATCACCGTGAGCACAGTGATGACATACAATGCCATGAGGACATTGTAAATGATATCGGCATATGGAAACAGTTCAGCGAGAAGCATAAAATCTGTCCTTAAACAATAACGGACGTGACAATGTCACGTCCAGTTTTATCCACATCAATCATGATGCCGTGTGGCCACAACAGGAACCGCTGGCATCAACGCACAACGACCTTGCGTGACCACTGGTTGCTGCATTTCACGATATAGAACCCCTTGGGGAAGTCCACCGATGTGCGCTGGTCGGCAGCGACGCGCACAACCTTGATGAGCTGGCCAGTAATGGAATAGACATGGAACGTTGCATCGGCGTTGCCGGCTGTGAAGACGATGCGTCCCTCGGCTCCCTGTGCCACAGGACCGGTTGTCGTGGTCTCGACACGCTGCGGCAGGAAGTTGTCAGGGACAGGCACGGCAGTGGCCGCTCCCATCGCCAGCAGGCAGACAACTATGTAGATCAATCGTTTCATTTCACGTCTTCGTTCCGTTTCAATCTGCAAAATTACATCTTTTCGCCGAAAAGTCAAACTTTTTTGCCCGATTTTTTATCATTAGACTCCCAACCATGCCAGAAGTTTCATCCTTGTTCTCATTTTAACAAGAATTAAGGCCTTGACTGCATGTCGTTACTGTTCAGCGAATCTTATCTCACGCCAAGAGGCAAAGAACAAGTATAAATTATTACCCGCAAGAGACTTATAATCAATAAAATACCCACAAAAATAGGTACCCATTGATTACGTCATTAGAGTTGGTTTTTACAACACTATATGCCCGATGGCACAGTATTTATAGTCTCCCTTGTAAGACCTCGCGGCTCAACGTTGAAACTCGCTGGCTGGACGGGATTAATGGGGGATGAACTTACCGATCTTGCTGGTCAATTTTGTGCCGAGCAACTTGCGCGCCATCTGCTTGACCGAGCCCGAACTGTCGGCCATCGAGTTGCGCAACATGTGGATGGCGTCACTCTCGTCATCGCTGTCGGTAAACACCTCCAGAACCACTGGACGGTCCTTGGGCTCAGGGCTGAAGAAGTCCTCATACACAGCCAGATACTCCTCCTTGGTGCTGGCCGTCATGTATTCATAGCCCAAGTCCTGCGCATAGTGCTTGACCAATTCGGGCGACTTGTTGCCGTAGTGGCCCGCGGCAGCGATATAGGGGTCACCCTCGGCACCGAACTTTGATGCCGGGTGGTCCGAGTTATGGAACTCGGTGCCGCGGCCATTGTTGATGAGCATGATGCGCACATTCTTGCCCACATGCCTGTTACCCAGCACGTTGAGGTCATAGAAGAATGCCAGATCACCCACCACGGCAAAGTACAGTTTGTCCTCATGCACGAGCGATGCTCCGATGAGCGTCGAGACGTCTCCATCGATGCCGAAACCGCCCACGTTACAAGCCGTAGTCACCCCCTTGCGCGGAGGGAAGAAGTTCCAACAACGCAGCGAGTTCAAGATGCCCACGTGGAGAACCGAGCCTTCAGGCACCTTGTCGGCACTTTGCTGAGCAATCCACAAGTTGGAGAACGGCAACTCGGGGAGCGAGGCAAGGGCCTGCTGGTGGAACTGCTGGCAGGTCTCGAGATAAGACGATCGAGGCTCACCTCCGGTTGCATAATGCTTGAAAAATTCAATCTCCTCCATCTCAAACACATGGGTCATGCGTCCGAAGCGGTCGCGCAGTTCACCATCGGGACTAATACGCCACAGCTTCTTGGGAACCAACAGGTTCATCGAGTCATCACCACTCACCTCACCGATGTGGATAAGCAGATGGGGGTGGATGGGATCCTTCTGCCAGTTGAACTGCAACGTAATCAGGGCCTGGTGGAACTCATATTTGCCATGATAGCCGCTCGTCAAGTCACACAGGACCACCGCATCGTGGCTGGCGCAGAAGTCGTCCACGGCAGCCGTCAATTCGGGGCTGAAGGGTTGATGGGAGCCGATGAAAACAGCGATCCGGCCTTCCTTGGGCAACTCGGGGAACTCATCGTGGGGCATGATGTGGTGAATCTGTCGGGTCGGCGGCAATTCACGCAACGTGAAGTCCTGGCTATAGGCAGTCTCCAGGTTGATGTGTACCGGGCCACCGCCATGGCGGCGCAGGGCTATTAAAGCCTTGTTGGCCTTGACCTCACAATTCCACTCATCATTACGGTTCTTGATCAAACCCAGCAGGACACTTTCCACCACCATGTCGGCCAGCTGCTTGGAGCGGTCGATGAATTGAGGCATCAAGTGGCCGCTGCGATTCGGATTCTGGGTCGAGGTCACAGCCAGCACGGGCAACTTGCGGTAATAGGCTTCGGTCAGGCCCGAGACATAATTGCGTGACGCCGTGGCGCCTGTGCAGCTCAGCACAACAGCCTCGCCACTCTCGCTCGCGATGCCGCATGCCATATAGGCCGCCGACCGCTCGTCAACCGACGAATATACTTTAAAGAACGGGTCGCTCTGCACACAGGCCACAAAGTTGATATTGGTTGTGCCTGGTGACGCAATCACGTAGCGGATACCGTGAGCCTTAAGCAACGCCACCAAAATCTGCACATTGCGCTCCGCCGAATAAAAATTCTCCATAACAAATATGTTTTTTTACAAAACAATTCAAAGTTCCATAAGCTCCAAGTACATAGTCAAACGATAGATTGGCGCATCTTGAAACCTCTCTTAAAACTAACGCCTCTCTAGAACCCGCTGCTCAAAATACCAGACCCGCCAGTAATCATCACGGTATCACCCACAATGCTGGTGCCCAGATTGCTCACAAGGAAAATTGCCAGATTAGCAATCTCCTCAGGCGTTTCGGCCCGGCGCAATGGATTATAATAGGCCAAGTTATCGGTATCCATAAATTTGGATGCCATCGGGGTCATGGTCACACCAGGTGCCAAACCATTCACGGTAATTCCTTCAGGTGCCAATTTATCGGCGAATCCTAATGTCATCCCGTTCAAGGCCCGCTTGGACAACTGATAGGGTCCCCAGCCTGGACGCATAGACGAAGACGAGCTCACATTCAAAATGTGTCCCTGGATCTTATGACGAATCATGTGGTTAGCAATAACTTGACACATGAAATAGGGGGCTTTCAGGTTTGTATTCATCACCAGATCAAACTTCTCCGGTGTTTTGCCCAGCCAACGTTCCGAGTCAATGATGCCGGCACTGTTGACAAGAATATCAATCTTACGGGTTGCTATATATTCTGTGACCGATTGAATCAATGAATTTGTATCCGTCAGGTCTAGAACCAGATAGCTGCAATTGATTTCTTCAGCAACTTTTTGACATTTTTCTTGGCTGCGCCCTATAATAGTAACCGCAGCGCCACAATCCACCATTTTCTTGGCTATCGCCAACCCGATGCCACTGCTGCCACCAGTGACTATTGCTTCCTTTCCTTCAAGGATATGACCAAAGTCGATGTCATTGATAATAACAGCGCTTTTCCTGTTATTCTCGGAATAATAAGCCGACTCATTAATCCCGAAAACCCTAGATATCCATCTCTTAATTTTTCTTTTCATATAAAAGCAATCAGTCGTTAACAATTAATCAATTATTGGGAGCCTTCTTCCTGCTAGCCACAAAGCTGCGAATCATTCTCACCAAACCATCTCGCTCACACACATCCTAACCAATGCAGCTTGGCAGTCTTGCATCATCGTCCCCACAGAAAAGGAATATCAGATTATAAATCAGAAGCTTATTCAATTCGCTTGCGGTGGATAAACTCTCGAGTCATACTCATGAGAGCTTTACGCTCCTCACGGTTCACACCAATCCAGTAAATGACCAGACAGCTAGAAACAAAGCTAACCAAGCAAACAAGGATAAATCTCAAGATAGATGACGGCATCGTCATCATCAATACCAGTGGTGGGATGATCGCTATCGCCAAAACCTCGGCGCACTTGAGTAATACGTCATTGAGATATCTCTTCCAAGATATTTTAATCAAGTCCTTCACCAAATAGAAACGGACAAAAATAAGGCCAAAATAAACGGCGATGAAAACAATATATGACCAGGTCGGGCCTCCACCCAATTTAAACGCTACCCAAGTGAGCGGGAACACCCAAAAACCACAAATGGTCATGATGATTTGATATTTCCTGATTTTTCCTGTGGCATACTGGGCCGTGACCAATGTATTACCCAACACTGTCATCAGTGCTGACAAGAAGGTCAACCTCACGAAGGTGACAGAATAATCAGGCACAACTCCCAACCACAACCACAACAATTTTTCTGCTTCAAAACTAAAAGGTATCGCAAATAAAATGGTCAAGAAAAAAGAGAACTTTGCTCCCCTGCATACCAACTGATGCATCTGATACAGATTGTTAGCAGCATAACTCTTCGTAATCTGCGGTTCGAGAGCAGTCATGAAATTGGCCACAAATTTAGCTGATAAGGCATTCACCTGACCAGCGATACCTCTAGCAGCGTTCAGCGTAACGCCAAAGTATATATTAACCAACAAATCAATTCCTTGAGTATTGAAAATCCAGGCGCTATCTCCAAAAAAACTCCATCCTGCAAAACCTGTCAATTCCTTCAACATTGGGACATTATACACGAAATGGTATCTACACTCTTCAAATTTCAAACGGCTGTAAGTGATATATATAATGGCCACAATAATTGAAGCGCATACAGAAAGAATTGCATAAGTTTTAAGTTTATCAATGGGCGAGAAATATAGAGTACCAACTATCACGAGAGACAAGAACGCGTCAAAGATAGTCATATAAGCATACACCGACATCTTCTCATGAGACACAATTGCCGCTCCGTATGGAACTTTAACCAAGCCTATCATAAAACAGATAATGCTACTCCACATCACCCAATTGGCTGCATCTAATCTCTCAGGGGGAATATTCATCTTATTGTTCAGGAACCAGAACCCCAATGTACTGCCAATAAGCAAAATACACAATGCTATTACTATCTGCACATTAAGCGAAGTAGAGAAAACCATATTGAGTTTCTTCATATCTCCGCGACCGAGCTCAAAGGTCAAATGCCTACTAATGGACTTTGTCAGCGACTTGGACAATAATCCCATCATGGATATAACGCCGCCCACAGCGGTCCACACACCATAGTCGGTTACGCCGAGCGTCTGCAGGACAACCCTACTCGTAAATAAGCCGAGTAGGGTCATGAAAATCATGCGCAAATAGAGCACCAACGTATTCTTTGCAATACGTTTATTGCTGAATATTTCATTTTCAGGTGCCTTTCGCATGACGATAGGCGATGAATTGTTCTCAGATAATGGCTGTTTTACAGATTCATCATCATTGCCTGAATTATTGATCATATCGTAGTCGTTATAAAAGTCAAATGGAACTCACCTTACTGGCAAGAAAACTGGTGGAGCGTGGTGACGATGAGGCTGCGCTTGCGGTCGTGGGGGGTGAGGGCCCAGGTGTCGACGATGGCTTGAGCCTGGCGACGCAGGTCATCGTCGCCGGTGGCGGCGAACATGAAGGCGAGCTGCCAGGCGCGCTGGGTGTCACTCTTGATGCGCGGCAGCAGGTTCACGCATCGGACACGCCACTGTGCGGCATGGGTCGTGTCATTCAGTGAGGCATAGCTCATGAGCATCAGCGTGGCATGCTGGCTGGCGATGTTGACGGTCGCGGGCTGCAGGGCCTCAAATCGGCCTGTGAAAACTGTCATTGCTGCGATGTCGTCGGTCGTCAAGCCGTAGCCGTCAACGGCTCCGCGACTGTGGCGCAGGGCCTGGATGGCACGCGGCAGGTGGGACTCAAACTTGCGATAAGGATGGCGATTGCCTTTACCAAATTGCAGGATGCGGATGTATTGCGGCCCGATGTCGGGCGTGGCCACCAGGAACAGGTTACCGACTGCCATGAGCACCTTGCCGCCGCTGCGTCCCTGGCTGCATTGCAACGTGCCGCACATGCCGTCGAAATCCCCGCCGACGATCTGCACCTTGTCGCCCTCCTCCAGATCAACCATGTCGATGGGATAGCAGGGCAACTCGTTGGCATAGGCGCGGGCGATGGCCATGAAGCTGGCCATCTCATCGTCACTGATGGTCATGTAACGGTGTTGCCCCGGAGTATTGTCGGGATGAGGCAGCAGCCACAACGACTCCATCGCCGACTTGATTTCCATCAAGCCAGCAAAACTGTCGCGCACGAAGATGTAATTCCCCATCAATTTCTTGCGCCTCATGGCGGGAGCCCCGAACAGCGTCGTGCGCTTCACACAATAGGGCAAGAAATACTTGACAGGGGCCATACTCTGGCGCTGCCTCGATGCCGACAAGGCATCAAATTGCCGCTCCAGGCTCTCGATGCTGTCTTTGGCACTGAGGACATACCACTGTTGAGTCTCGCTCTCGATTGTCATCACTGGGTACAAAAAACCATGACGAGGAATAGCTAATTCCTTGTCATATAATTATTTACAGCTGCTAATGTAGCTGACTTGGGAAAAAATCTATCCATTTTAACCCAACATTAGTTCCCATCTTGCACCATGCAATGGCACGGGACTAATCGCAACAAAGGTAACAACACTCAACGACATGGCAAAATATTTTCCCAACAATTTTCCCAAGTTACAACAGACCCGCTCCAAGACATCCTCATAAGCACAACCAGATCAATTACTTACATTCGAGTTAGTCGGGAAATGATAGTTTTTTGACCTACTTTCATTTTCTTGTCCAGGGGAGCCGGCAACTGAAAAATCTGAGAAGCCTGGTCTCTCGCTTTACCGCTAAATTATGAACGTTGGCGTCTGTGCCATAGTTATTCAGGTGCGGGACCCTTGCACACAATTTCTTATAATTTGTGACTTTGCGAGAAATTCGCGTGACTTGACGAGAGATTCCGTATGGATACGACAAAAAGCGCTAGACGCGGACGTTAGCGCTTGGGAAGGTAGCCCATAGCAGAATCGAACTGCTCTTTCAAGAATGAAAATCTTGCGTCCTAGCCGATAGACGAATGGGCCGAACCTTAGCTGAACACGGCACCCTGCAGGGCACCACGGCTGATTTCTCAGGCCTTGTTCAGCTTGTTGATGTGCTGAGCGAGCTTCGACTTCAGGTTAGCAGCCTTGTTCTTGCTGATCACGTTCTTGCCAGCAAGCTTGTCAAGCATAGCGGTCACCTTGGGGAGAGCCTCGGCGGCTTCCTTGGCGTCGGTCATCTTGCGGATGTTGCGCACAGCGTTGCGCATGGTCTTGCTGTAATAACGGTTGCGAAGACGGCGGGTCTCGCTCTGACGGATTCTCTTAATAGCTGATTTATGGTTTGCCATAATTTAATATAAAACTTTGATTTTTAGATGATAATAGTAGCCCATAGCAGAATCGAACTGCTCTTTCAAGAATGAAAATCTTGCGTCCTAGCCGATAGACGAATGGGCCATCATGCGGGATTTTTCCGCAAAAGCGACTGCAAAATTAGCACTATTTTTTGAATTGACAAAATTTAACCTCGCCAAAAGCGCAAAAAGTTGCGTTTTTCGGCATTTTTATGGTTCATGATTGCCAAATAATGAGTAAATTAGCGGCATGTATGAGAAACTGAGGGGTATCGTCTTGAATACCATCCGCTATAGCGACAAGCACAACATCGTGCACATCTACACCGATGGGCGCGGGCTGATGTCGTTTGCCGTGCCACAGGGCAAGACCCACGCGGCGCGAATGCGCAACGCGATGCTCATGCCCCTGTCGCTCATCGACCTGGAAGCCGGCGTGCGCAGCGGCCACGATCTGGCCATGCTGCGCGAGGTTCGCCGCAACTATCCGCTGGCAACCCTCTACAGTGACCCGGTAAAGAATGCCGTCGCCCTGTTCATCAGCGAGTTGCTCACCCACGTCATCCAGGAGCCCGAGGGCAACGATCCGCTGTTCCGCTACATCGAGCAGTCGGTACAGCTGCTGGAGCAGATGCCCGGCCAGATCGCCAACTTCCACATCTGCTTCCTCTACCACCTGGGAGCCCACCTGGGCATCCAGCCCAACGTCGAGAGCTACCGCCAGGGATACTGGTTTGACATGACCGACGGCGTGTTTGTCCCCGCTGCGGTCCGTGGCCACAGCCACTTGCAGCCCGCCGAGGCACAGGTCATCCACCTGCTGTCGCGCATGACGTTCAGTAACATGACGGTCTTCCGCTTCAACCGCGAGGAGCGCAACCGCATGCTCGATGTCATCATCAGCTACTACCGCCTGCACAATGCCGCCATCGGCACCCTGCGCTCCCCCGACATCCTCAAGCAACTGTTCGTCTAGAATACTCATTAAGGGCCTTAAAGACCTCATGGTCCTTAAAACCCTTAACGATTGAATATCTTCTCGCGAGAGCGGGGTTACCAGCTGCCGCCGCCACCGCCGCCGCCGAAGGAGCCACCGCCGAATCCTCCCCAGCCGCCGCCACCGAAGGAGCCGCCACCGCCCCATGAGGAGCCGCCGCGTCCCCAGTCGCTGCCGCTGGTGAAGATGATGGGTCCGCCCCACGTGCCAGTGTCACCGTTGTTGCGATGGCCGCCGCCACCGCCCGTGCCACTGCTCATGCTCTTGTAGATAATCCAGGCCAGGAGCAAGAAGAAAAAGATGGTAAACAACACATCTGCCAGGGTCATTTCTTCGGCCTGGGCATAATCCTCCTCATTGTATTCGCCGATAGCCAGATCGCGAACGACCTGGGCACCAGCCCACACGCCGTCGAGATAGTTGTTCTCCTTGAAGTAGGGGATCATTTCCTGATTGACGATGCGCGTGCTGGTAGCGTCGGTAATGGCACCCTCCAAGCCATAGCCCGGGGCAATGAAGGCTTCACCCTTGCTGTCCTCGGTCTTGGGCTTGATGAGAATGACAACGCCGTTGTTGTTACCCTTCTTGCCGACGCCCCACTGTTCGCCGATGCTGTAGGCCATCCAGGCCTTGTCCATACCGCCGAAGTCGTTCATCGTGACCACACAGATCTGGTTGCTGGTCTCCATAGCAATCCTCTCGAGAGAGTCTTCCAGCCACTGGCAATCGCCCAGGATGCCCGCAAAGTCGTTGACCAGCCGGGGCGGTTCGGGACGTGCCGGCACCTGCGCCGTCACTATCATTGAGGTGAGGCACAGCAGCATGGCCAGCATCATGTGGCGCAATGTCTTACTCCTGGTTGACATAGTCCTAATCGTTGTGATCATCGTGTTCGTCATCGTCACCGTCGTCAAAGGTGACCTCGTTGCTTAACTCATTCTCATCGTCGCGCTCCCCCGGAAAATAATGGGACAGACGCTCCCCCATGTGGGCGATAATCGTGCACAAGCCGTCAACTGGCCTGCCCGCCTTGAGGAAACGGGTCAATTCCTCGACCTCGCTGTCCCAAAAACCCTCGGGCACCACCTCGTTGATTCCCGTGTCACCCAGGATGGCCAGCTTGCGGTCATCGTAGGCGACAAAAATCAGCACGGCATTACGCCGCTTGGTGGTGTAGAGGTGCAAGCGGTTGAAGGTCTTGACGGCGCGTTTCATCACGTCGCCGCGACACCGAGGCGTCACGTGGACGCAGATTTCGCCCGTCGTGTGACGCTCGGCTTCGGTGATAGCGGCAGCGATGCGACGCTGTCCCTCACTGGGGATGAAATCGGCAAGTGCCATCGCGATTACTTGCCCTCGCTGGTGCCAAAGTCCACCTTCGGTGCCTTGTCAGCACCTTCCTGGGCCTGGAAGTAAGGCTTCTCGCCGAAATTGAAGATGCCGGCGATGATGTTGGTCGGGAAGGTGCGGCGCTTGGTGTTGTACTCTCGTGCTATCTCGTTGAACTTGTTGCGCTCAACGGCAATGCGGTTCTCGGTGCCCTCCAGCTGGTTCTGCAACTCCAGGAAGTTCTGGTTGGCCTTCAGGTCAGGATAACTCTCGCTCACGGCGATCAGTCGGCTCAAGGCACTGGTCACTTCACCCTGTGCGGCCTGATACTTCTGCAGGTCCTCGGGGGTCATGTTAGTGGGGTCGATGGTGACCTTGGTGGCGTTGGCGCGGGCCTCGATCACGCCCTCCAGGGTTTCCTGCTCGTGCTTGGCATAGCCCTTGACAGTCTCTACCAGGTTGGGAATCAGATCAGCGCGACGTTGATACACATTCTCCACGTTGGCCCATGCGGTCTCAACACCCTCCTGTGATTTCACCAGGCCGTTATAGCCGTTCTTGACCCAGCCAAACAATGCAATGGCGATAACGCCAAGGACAATAAGTCCGATACATCCTTTCTTCATTTTCTTGTTCTATTTAAGTTGATTTAGGTGAATAATTTTCTCTACAAATCGCAAATTTACATATTTCTCTGCAATCTACTGCAACATCCATGCCATTTTTTATCATCCCCCATTTTTTTGATCTCAAGCACCCGTAAAGTCGGCGTGCCCTCACCCGTGAAGCGGGGACACGCCTTCCTGCAAATGCTTATTCTGAAAATACTATTCTATTGGCCTCTTAACTCACAGCGCCAGACGCAGGCCGATGCCGTAGCTGCGATAGGTGGGAATCACGCCGTTGCGGAACGACACGCGGCAAAACCACTCGTCAAAGTACCAACTGCCGCCGCGATAGACACGCGTCGTGCCCGTCGCAGGGCCCTCGGGATCGACTTGTGCCTCGGCGTCATAGTCGCCGAACCAGTCCTCACACCACTCGTGCACGTTGCCGCTCATGTCAAAGAGCATCAACTCGTTGGGGTTGCGTGTGGCCACGTCATGGGGACCGTAGGATCCAGGCCCCCTCAGTTGCCACGAGTCGTTATAGGAGTACCATGCCACGGCCGACGGCTCGTCATCGCCGGCATACTTGTAGCCCTCGCTCTGATTGCCACCACGGGCAGCAAATTCCCACTCGGCCTCGGTCGGCAGGCGGAAGGCCCTGCCCGTCAAAGCATTCAGGCGGGTAATGAAGTCCTGGCATTCCTGCCAGGTCACCTGCTCGACAGGCTTTTTGCTGCCGGTGAAATAGCTGGGGTTATCCTCCATCACTGCTTGCCACAAGGCTTGGGTGACCTCGGTCTGGCCGATGTAATAGGACGACAAGGTCACCTGGTGCACAGGCTTCTCGCGGTCGATCGGGTCATTGCCCTGCTCGGGAGTAGCACCCATCATGAAGGTGCCGCCCTCGACAGGAACCATCACAAATGTCACCCCGTTGACATCAATCTCCACCAACTCTGATTCCTCCTCGATGGGAGCCAGCTCGGTGCCGCTCAGCAGGTGGTTGATCAGTGCCGTCACGTCCGAGATATTCACGTGCCCGTCGGCATTCACATCCATCACGGGATTGCTATCGTCGATTTGACCACCCAGCAGCCCATTGATCAGCGCCGTGACATCCGAGATGTTCACCCGCCCGTCATCGTTGACATCTCCACGCTGGGCTGCCGCCAGCTGGAGCGGCAAGAACAGCATCAGAAATGCCAGCAACGGGAACCGCAGAAAAATATTGATCCGTTTCATCATGATACAGTCAGTTAATTGACGTGAATGAACTTCCTTGCACTGGCCGAACGGTCGCTGCCAGTAGTCACCTCGATATTGATGCCGTCAAAGGGGGCACTGCTCTCGCTGCCACCCAGGTTGTAGTAGCGCACCGAGGTCTTGCCCTGTGAGGCGGGAACGGTCTCGGGAGCCGGCGCAGCGGGTATCTCCTCGATCGAGGTCAGCGGGTCATGGCCCTCATCGTTGATGGGCTCGAGATAGAACGAGCGCAGGGGCTCATAGCCTTTCTCCTCCATGAGCGCGTCCCAGTCGGCGGGCAGTTCGACAGCGACGGTCGACATGCCGCCGCCCGGCATGGTCTGTATCTTGTTGCGCGAGGCATCGCCGGTGATCAGGAAGGCCGTTTCGCCCTTGACCATCGTGGGGATGGTGAGCATCTGGGGCACATCGCTGGCATACCACTCGGGCGTATTGGTCATCTCGGCATTTTCTTCATCCTGCAAGCGGGTCATGTATTCCTCCAGCGAGACCTTGTCGGGGTCGATGGCGCTGCCAGGGTTGGCATAGTAGTGGGCATAGGTGCGCTCATACAGCGGACGGCGTGCCGTGGCAATCAGCTGGTCCTCGAGGGCATCCACCGTGCCGTAGGCTTCCTTCAGGTGGGCTGCGACCTCCTCGGTCATCATGATGGCGCGGTGGGTATATTGTACACCGCTGCCCAGTGCCAGCTGGCAACGCTCGGTGATGTCCCATGCCAGCAGCTGCATGATCTTCTCGCCGTCGGTCGTGGCGGGCGGCATGTTATTGCCCCACAGCAGGGTGGATGCAGCAGTTATCGCGCTCTCGTTCAGGTCAAGACCCTGGCGGACGTGATAGGGGTTCCAGCCCACGCGCAGGCAGGCCTCATCATCCTCGGCCAAGCACCACGACACCGGATAGCCGAAGGTGCCCATGCGGTCCTGCTTGACATAATAGCCCGCCAGGTTGAGCATCGCCAGATTCAGGAAACGGCCGATGGCGACATTGGCCTGCTCGTTGATCTGTCCCTGCCCGTGGTCCAGCCCCAACTGGCGCGCCACGGGGCCATTGGCCCAGCAATAGGGGATCCACGCGTGGGTGCTGCCCAGCGTGCGGCGGAAGTCGCCCGAGGTCATCGCCTTGGTCAAGGCTATCAGCAGCGGCATGTATTCGGGCTTGCAGCCGGCCATCACGCCGTTGACGGCAACGTGCCACACGAGCGACGAGCGATAGGACGGCGAGAGCACGGCAATCGTGCGGTTCCAGCGATAGTCGGTATATTTCATGAATTCCTCGACACGCTCCTTGGTGGGCGGGATGATGGGCATACCGTCGCTCCACATCATGTCGCGGTAAAACTCGTTCACCTCGTCGATCGTACCGCTGAAGACGGCTTCCTGCGGGTCGGCCGCTTCGGGATGGGAATTTTCATCGATTTCTTCCTGGGTAATAGGCTCGGTGAGCATGTCCAGGATCTGGGGCCACAGCACCTCGCGGGTGTTCTGCTTGAGTTGTTCCTCGGTGTGGGAAGCAAATGCGCCCGGATAAACGGCCACGCGCAGCACGGGCAAGCCGTTGTTATAGGCTGTCGTCTTGGCCTGGGTGTCAAAGCCCGGGGCAGCGATCATCACCGACGGAATGCCAATATACTCGGCGGCGATGCACGAGCCGGTCTCCTTGGGCGTGCAGATGCCACACCCGCCGTTGCCCGAGATGACCGCGTCCACACCATATTCCTGCAGGCGCTGCTGGAAACGCTCTACCTGCGGTTTGCGCGCACGCGGGCCTGGAAACAGCCCGGCCGAGCCGATCTCGCTCAGCACATAGACCGTGGCCGTCGGGAAATACTCGAGGATCAGTTTTCTCAACTCGACATGGGTCACGCTCGCCATGAACGAGCCGCCCACCAGGGCGATTGTCTTGCCGTCGAGTGTCTCCAGTCGGGGAGCCATCTCGATCATGTCCACCGATGATTGACCCACCGGTGACAACACGTCATAGGTGCCGACGGTCTCGTCACCACCACACTCGCCGCCGGGCTCACACGTCTGGGCTTGGCCCGTCAGGCCAACAACCAGAAAGCTGAACAACAACAGCAGCACCTTCTGCAATAACTTTGTTTTCATGAATTCAGTGATTTTTGGGAGGTTCATTACAATTTGATTACATAATAGAGATGCACCCCGCCACCAAAAGTTAAATCCCGGAATAGAAAAAACAGCACCGTCAACCGAAAAAAACGCTATTCCCGATTTAACTTTCGCCCACTCGATACATCTAATTCATGTATGGCAAGCAAGACCGACGACAGCACGTTGCAGCAGATGCTCCAAGACCCCGCCCAACGCGACGAGGGTTTCAGGAGGCTCATGAAGCAGTACGGGCACATGCTCTACTGGCACATTCGCCGCATCGTCGTCGGCCACGACGACGCCCAGGACGTGATACAGGAGACCTGCATCAAGGTCTTGAACCACATCGGCTCGTTCTCGGGCAAGGGCACCCTGGTGACATGGCTCTACCGCATCGCCACCAACGAGGCCCTGCAGCACCTGCGACGACAGACCCACCTGTTCCAGAGCATCGACTCACTGAGCGAGACTCTGACATCCAAACTGCTGGCCGAGGCCACGCTCGATGCGGGCGAACTGGAAACACTGTTCCAGAAGGCACTGCTCACTCTGCCCACCCAGCAGCGCATCACGTTCAACATGCGCTACTACGACGAGTTGAGCTATGAGGAAATCGCCGCCATCACGGGCAAGAACGTGCAGGCGTTGAAGACCAATTATCATTACGCGACCGTCAAGGTCAAGAACTACATCAAAGAACACTCGACAACAACATGACCGAACAATTCAATGACATAGTGGGGAAGAAGCTGCCTTACCACGAGAGTGAGCAGTACTTAAACCAATTGCTTGATACTGCGACCGAGAATGCCATCAAACACCGGTTCCATCACCCAAAGAACAGGCATTGGGGCATGGTGGCCGCATCGGTTGCGGCAGTCTCGCTGCTGGTCCTGGGCATCGGTTTCAAGTTATTGCACAACCCGATTCCGGCCACGACAGCTGTAACCCTCACCGGCGAGGGGCCGCTCGACGAGTTCCTGAACTCATTGAGCGATGAAGAAGCGGCACAGCTCCAGTACTACGAGATCGAAGAGATACCTGAATATTGATATTATCATTAATGAATGTAATCAGATGGAAAAGATGGAAAAGATGAAAAAAATAGTCATGATACTGCTAGTGGCCCTCGTGACCATGACCGCTACGGCCCAGGAGAACAAGAATGGCTCGGTCAATGAGCGGCTCTACAAGGCCAAGGTACGCGAACTCGTGTACCGCCTGCACATCACCGAGGCACAGCAGGCCAAGTTTGAACCCATCTATCACCAGTACTGCGAGGAGATGGCCGAACTGTGGGCCGACCGCAAGCGCCCCATCAAGCCCAGCACCAGCACCGATGCCGCCACCATGGCCAAGCGTAAGATGGAAATGCAGCAGCGGGCACAAGGCATACGCATGAAGTACATCGACCGGCTGGCCACCGTCCTCAACGCCAACCAGGTGGACCGTTTCTTTGAAGTCGAGAGCATCATCCAGAAGAAACTCAAGGAGCGCCGCGATCAGGCACGCAACCAGTAGGTCATCAATACAATCGAGTAGGCCGCAGGATGCGCCAATAACGCCCGGCAGCAATTTCTATCCGCCCCATCAGACTAACAGCACGAGGCCGCAACGGGATTCACTCCTGTCGCGGCCTCGCGTTTACTAGTTTTTATCTACTAGGGGTGCTGAATTACCAAGCTCCCTTCAACAGATAATCAACCAGGGCGGTCACGTCCTCGATGTTCAATAAGCCATCGCCGTTGCAGTCAGCACGCTGGGCATCAATGCCCTCGGTATTGCTCAGCAAGCCATTGATCAGGGCCGTGACATCGCTGATGTTCACACTGCCATCACCATCCACGTCACCGCGCAGGCCAGCAGCATCCAGCAGGACTACCTCCCTGGTGTTACTCCAGCTGCTCTCGGTACCATTCACGTAGTGGGCTTTCACGCGATACAGGTAGGAGGTAGCAGGAAGCAGACCGGTAACGGTGTAGAACTTGTCGGGGGTGATACCCTCGATCAGGCGGAAGCTGGCATCACCCGTCTCCTGGGGAGCCCTGAATGCAAAGGGCTCGGGATCGGTGATCTCGCCGCCATAGATCTTGATAGCCTGGATCTCGGGATAGTAGCCCGTGGTGAAGCGCACATAGGGATGAGCACCCACCTCAAGCACAACGAGATAGGTATCCAGTTCCTTGGCCAGAGTGATCGTCTGGCTCTCAACATCGGTCGAAACGGTCAGAGTAGTGTTTGTGCCCTTGGTATAGGCCTTGGCCTTGATGATGACACTCACCACATTGTATCCCACGGGAACACAGTTGGGATCAATGACACTGTTACGGTTGGCCGAGATGAAGCCACCGTCAAGATAGAACTGATTGCCGGTGAAGGTCCAGCCCTCAGGCATATAGTTAGCAGCGTCATTGGCATGGTTGGTATTATCGCTGGGCACATCGCTCCAGTCAGCCTCGGCGAGCAGATTCACGTCAGGCTTTTCCTTCACCTCGAGGGTGTAGCTGACAACGTTCTCGGCAGGAGTGTTGTCCGACCAGTCGGCACGGAACGAGGTTGACGTTACACCCGATGCGTCGGGCTCGAGCATAGCAGGACGGTACAGTTCATAGACCGACGTACCGGTAACAGTAATCACGATGTCGGCAACGCCCTCGGTGCTGGCAACGATGGTAGCGGTGTACTCGCCCTCGGCCTTGGGAGCATAGGTCACGGTGATAGCCTCATTGACCTTGCCGTCGGCATCGGGAGTGATCTCGCTGCTGCTCACGCTGAACACGCCGTTCTCGTCATTGACCTTCAGGGTCACCTTGCCCTCCAGGTTGCTGCCCTTGAGGGTGAATTTGCCAGTCGCGGTCTGGTTCTTGAAGCACTCCATCGACAGCGAAGAGTTGTCGGTCTTGAGGCGCGGCATCTTGAGCGGGGGCTGGATACCGATGACCATCTGCTGATACTGGTTGAAGGTCGAACCCTGGCCAGTGAAGGCGTTCAACGCATAGTAGTTGTTGGAAACACCACTCCAGCCGAAGTTGATGTGGTACTTGTTGGTATTGGCATCATAACCGTCAACATTGAAGGCGTGACCGCCACCAAAGAATCCACCGGCAATGGCACAGAACAGGATAGGAC
Organism: Muribaculaceae bacterium; assembly: GCA_017449785.1. GTDB lineage: Bacteria > Bacteroidota > Bacteroidia > Bacteroidales > Muribaculaceae > Sodaliphilus. Next base: position 30,785 of record JAFTFA010000115.1, read on the forward strand.
GACCCTCGTTGAGCTCTTCCTGGATCAGGGCGGCCCACTCGGCGTCGCTATAGAGCGTCGTGCCGCCGCTGTAGGCACTGGTCTTCTTCACCACGCGCACTGTCTCCTCATCATAGCCGAAGAACTTGAAGGCATCAGCCATCAGGCTCACACTATCGGAGCTGACACCGCTACCGCCGGCAGCCGACGTGCCATATTCCATGCGCTCGGCCTGGCCGATGTAGCGCATCAGCGTGGCAACGGCATCGGCCTGGGCAGTCGTGTAGTTACTGCCATAGACATCCAGCATGTTGTCCCAGTCAAAGGTCACGGGAGGCAATGCGGCAACATTGACATACTGGCTTGAATAGTAGCCCGTGCTCAAGTTGCAACGGTAACCGGGGACCTCGGGGGTCTCAAAGTCGGGATACTTCCAGTAATGGAAAATCATGGCAGCCGAGGTAGCAGGGCAACCCGTCAAGCACTGGTAACCATTGATCTTGCACTGGTTCCAGTAGGGAGCCTCCTGATCCCACAGCGCCGTCAACAGCGGCTCCACGCTGGCAATGCGCAGCGACGGGGACATCATCGACGGGGTCTCGACCTGCATGCCCTCGTGGGCCTGCAGGAACTCGATCTGCTCCTTGTAGGTAGCCAGCCAAGCCTTCATGTTGCAAGGCATGGAGTTGATATCGAGCGGAGCATCGCCATAACCGAGGATTTCCTCGGCACGGTCATCACCCGACACAATCACATAGCCGTTGCTCGAGTTGAAGATGTAATAGACCGCACGGTCCAGCATCTTGGAATTCATCTCGGCATGGGCCAATTTCATCTCGCCTGCTAGCGGAGCCATTAATCGTCCACCGTACAACCCTTGTTGTACAAAGTTTGTAGCCTTGAGCTGCGCGGTCCTCACATCAACCGGCGCTGCCGAAAGCTGAATTGCCGCAAACAAAACTGCGACGCACAGTAAGATTCTTCTCATAAATTGATGATTTAAAACGTTATGGTAATATTGTAATGATTAAAAATTTCTTATGCTCCAGTTGATGGAAAGTATAATGGTGATAACATGAAGTGCCACAATACAGCACCATGGTACTTAAAACATTCGCAAATGTACACCAAAAACAATAAAACAACAACATTTTTAACCTATTTTATTAAAAATTTAAATACAAATTCCACCCATAAACACAATATCAACTTGATTATCAGCCAAATAAAAACAAACTTCCCTTGCTCTAAAAATGTAACATTTCTTGAACAAGGGAAGCCCGTGCGAGGATGCTATTGGCCGATCAATGGCCCGACAGCAGCAGGTTGATCAGCGCTGTGACATCCGTGATATTGACGTTACCGTCAACGTTGACGTCGGCACACATGGAGCAAGCATTGCCCTGACCACTCAGCAGCTCGTTGATGAGTGCGGTCACATCGGTGATGTTGACATTGCCGTCGTGATTGACGTCACCCACCTCATAGGGGTGCCCGCCGTCAACGAGGGTAACAATGCGTGTCTCGCTCCAGTCGCTCTCGGCGCCATCGATGTAATGGGCCTTGACATGATAGAAGTAGGTGCCGCCAGCAGCCAGGTCACGTACCATCTGGGACTTGCCGGTAATCCCCTCGATGAGGCGATAATTGGCGTCGCCGGTCTCACTGGCCCTGAGGGCTGCACTGCCCGTCGCGTCACCGGCATAGATCTTGATGCCCTGGATCATGGGGTAGTAACCGGCCTTGAAGGCGATCTGGTCGCCCTCGGCACAATCCAGCAAGACCGTCATCGTGGCATAGGCAAACGGCAGGGCTAACGTCTCGCTGGCCTGACTCGTCGACACTGTCAGCTCCGACGGGTCGCCCCACGAGCCGTAACTGCGTGCCGTGACTTCCACGGTCACCTTGTCATATCCCTGCAGATTCAAGGCATCGGTCGTGATGACGCTGTTGCGGCGCGGCATGACGCAACCTCCCTCCAGATTAAACTCGCTGCCCGTGAAACTCCAGCCTTCAGGCAGGTAGTCGGTGGCATGCGAGGCCTGGTTGGTCGGCGTCATGCGGGGCAGGTCGCTGAAGTCCGCTTCCTCAAGCAGCATGTAGTCGGGCTTGCCATACACCTCCAGCGTGTAGCTCGTCACGTTGCTGGCCGGGGTCTCGTCGGTCCATGCGGCGTTGAATGATGTCAGCGTCACTTGCGACTCATCGGCCGGAAGGAGCACAGGAGGATAAATCTCGAGGGGTGCCGTGCCGTTGAGAACAATGGTCAAGGGGGTGGCTCCCTCAGCAGTGCAGGTGATGGTGGCAGTCGAGGTGCCGACGGCCTTGGGGGCATAGGTCACCGTGATGTCCTTGCCTGCCTCGGCATCGGCCTGCGGGATTGTAGCGGCATCCAGCGCGAACACCCCGTCGGCATCATTCAGCGTCAGGGTCACGTCACCATTGAGGTTGGTTCCCTTGATGCTGACGGTCGCCGTGGCCGTCCTGTTGATGTAGCACTCCATGTCGAGCGAGCCGGGATAGGCCTGCAAGCGGGTATTCTGGTAACCTTCGGGCGGCTGGATGCCGATGACCATCTGCTGGCCGGTGCCGAAGGTGAGTTCCTCATAGGTGAAGGCATTCAGGGCAAAGAAGCCGTTGCCCCTGCCGTTCCAGCCCCAATTGATGTGGTAGGTATCGTTGGCGGCATCATAGCCATCGACGTTGAACGCGTGTCCCGACCCGGTGTAGTTGTCATAGGCGCAATACACGATGGGGCGGCCGGCAGTGAGCTCGGCCTGGATCAACGCACCCCACTGTGCATCACTGTAGTTGGCATATCCCAGATCGTCGGTCTTGAACAGGAGTTGTGCATCCTGGTCATATTCAAAGAGCTGGACGGCACGCAGGATGTCCTTGCCATAGGCACCGCTGCCCGAGATGGTATAGTCCATCTCCTCGGCCTGGCCGATGTAGCGCATCAGGTGGGCCACAGCGGCGGCCTGCACGTCATTGTACTCGCCCGTGTAATTGTCGAGCATGTTGCCCCAGTCAAACACCGTCGGTGGCAGTTCGGGAAGCACAACAGCATATTGCGGCGTCATATAGGACGGCACGGCAGGGGTCTGCTGGCTGGGGTATTTCCAGTAGTGGAACACCATCGACAGCGAGGTGGCCGGACAACCGGTATAGCAGGTGTCGGTGCCATAGACGGGGCACTCGTTCCAGTAGGGTGCACTCTGGCTCCAGTTGGCCGTGAGCAGCGGATTGACCGTCTGCCCGGCCCGCTGCGGAGCCTGCTTGGAGGACACGCCGACCTGGATGCCGGGACGGGCTATCAGGTACTCCAGTTGGTGCTTGTAGCATGAGAGCCAATACTGCATGTTGGCGGGCATGTGGTCCACATCCAGCGCCTGGTCGCCATAGGCAAGAATCTGCTCGGCGCGGTCGTCGCCCGACACCACGACAAAGCTGCACGCAGTGTTGAAGATGTAATAAACGGGAGTAGTGGACGACTTGGCGTCCATCTCGACTCGGGCGAGCTTCAAGCCGCCCTGGGCGGGGGCCATCATGCGGCCGCGGGCCACCTGGGTTTGCAGGAAACGTTCGGCATGCGCCTGGGCCGTCAAGGCATCGACGCTGGCCGACCATGCCTGGCTTGCCGTCAACAGCAGGACGGCGAGAAAAAGCATCTTTTTCATGTAATCGGGTTTAAATGTTAATGAGTATCGGCTGGCAAAGGTAATACAATATCACAAAGATTCGCCATAAAAATACCTAAAAATGCGGGACATCAGGGCCTCATCCCCGTGTCCCGCATGGCAGCGTTTATTCTACAACGGTTATCGGTCTAATCAGTTAGCGCCCTTGAGCAGGAGGTTGATCAGAGCGGTCACGTCGCTGATGTTCACATTCTGGTCGCCATTGACGTCGGCAGCGGCATTGCCGTCAACGGCGTTCTTGAGCAAGAGGTTGATCAGGGCGGTCACGTCGCTGATGTTCACATTCGTGTCACCGTTCACGTCACCGGTCTGAACGGGAGCAGCACCCGTCAGGATCACCTCCTCGACGTTGCTCCAAGCGCTCTCGGTACCATCGGTATAGTGAGCCTTCACCTTGTAGAGGAAGGTGCCACCGGCGGTGAGGCCGCCCACGGTGTAAGCCTTGTCGGTGATGCCCGTGATGACACGACAGGTGGCGTCGCCAGTCTCGCTGGCACGCAGCGCCGGCTCGCTCATCTCGCCGGCATAGACCTGCATGCTCTTGAACGCGGGATTGCCGCTGGCATTGACATTGGTGAGCGTGATTTGGTCGCTCTGGGCACAGTTGAGCACGACGATATACTGGGTGTAATCCCTGGAGGTCAAGACAACTTCCTTGGAATCGACGCTGGTCGCAACGCTGATCTTGGCCTGCTGGTAGGATCCCTTGGCGTTGATGACTACCGACACCTTGTCAAAGCCCGACAAGTCATAGGTCGATGTACTGAAGCCTACCGTGCCGGTGAGCGAGATGCAACCACCCTCGGCCCACAAGCCGCTGGTGCCGTTGAAGGTCCAACCGGCGGGGAACAGTGCGGCAGCGTTGCTGCTCTGGTCCGAGAAGCTGTCGGGAGCACCGCTCCAGTCGGCTTCGTCAATCAGCATGATGTTGGGCTTGGTGCTCACGTCCAGGGTGTAGCTGGCAACATTGGCGGGAGCAGTCTCGTCGGTCCAGTTGGCAGTAAAGGAGGTGAGAGTAACCTTGGCTGCGTCGGCGGGCAGCATCACGGGGTCATACACTACCAGGGGAGCCGACTTGGCAGTGCCCTTGAGGCTGACCGTGACATCTTCCACGCCAGGGCAGCTCAGGGTCACGCTGCCTTGGGTGACGCCAGCCACCTGGGGAGCAAAGGTCACGGTGACGGTCACGCCCTGCATGACATCGGCAGCGGTGATGGTTGCGGGATCCAGCGAGAACACGCCATTGGCGTCGTTCAGCCTCATGGTCAAGTCATCGCTCAGTGCTCTGCCCTTGACGGTGAAGGTAGCAGTAGCCGTCTCGCCGGCATAGCACTCCATATCCAGTGCCGCGGGGCTCACCTTCAATGCGGGCACGGTGGGCGACGTGGGCTCGATATTGGCGATCATCAACTGGCCGATGTGGTAATTGTTACCCTGGTTGGCAAAGGCGTTGAGCGCAAAGTAGCCGTTACCGGTGCCGCTCCAGCCCCAGTTGATGTGGAACAGGCCATCGACATCATAGCCATCGACGTTGAAGGCATGGCCCGAGTACATGTTATAGGCCGAACTGTAGTCATAGGCACAGAACACGATGGGGCGGCCGGCGTTGAGCTCTGCCTTGAGCATCTCGCTCCAGTCGGCATCGCTGACGAGCTCGGTCTCGACACCTGTATTAAAGTTCACGTCGCTCTTATAGACCACATGGGCATCCTCATAGCCATACATCTCGCAGGCACGCACGATGTCGTCCTCCCATGCCGTGCTGCCGTCGTTGCAGTAGTCCATGCGCTCGGCCTGGCCGATGTAGCGCATCAGCTGGGCAACGGCATTCTTGTTGACATCCTCGTAGTGGCCCAGGGTATAGGCATCCATCATGTTGTCCCAGTCAAACGTCACCGAGGGCAATTCCGGCAACTCCAGATGGCGGGTGCTGGTCGTGTAACCGGGCACGACGGGCGTGGGCTCGGTGGGGTGTTTCCATTTGTAGAACACCTGGGCCAGCGAGGTCGTGGCACAACCGGTCAAGGCGCGGCGGTCACCGTCCATGGGGCACTGCGAGTAGTAGGGAAAACCTTGATCCCAAGTGGCGGCAAGCAACGGCTCGACAACGGCAGTGGCACGCAGGGCGGTCTTCTTCTCCACCACCATCCCGGGACGGGACTGCAAGAGTTCCATCTGCATCTTGTAGTAACCGAGCCAGAAACGCATATTCTCGGGCAGGTTCTCCATGTTGTCCAGTGCGCGGTCGCCATAGGCAAGGATTTCCTGGGCACGGTCATCACCGGCGACAACGACAAAGCCGCGGTCGGTGTTGATGACATAGTAGGCTGCCTGGTTGGCATTGGACGAATTCATCTCTTGATGCACCCACTTCACGGCTGGCGCCGCTGCGTTGAAACGCTGGCTGGCCGTGTGCGACATCAGGAACTGCTGCGCCATCGATTGGGCTGACGCCAGATCGACATTGGCAGCCACTGCCTGCATCGCCGCAAACGCGACTGCAAGCACAAGTAACATTTTCTTCATAACTAAAGTCTGTTTTTTTAGATTAGTTTATACTAATGGTTGAATTTCAAGTCAGTGCAATTTGGATTTCCTGCAAAGTTACAGAAAAATTCACATTAACACCACAATTCATCGATAATCATCATATTTATCTCGGTTTTCATGTTACCGGCATGAATATTCCAGTTAGCAAAAAGGCCTGGAGCGAATTGCCGCCCCAAGCCCTTTATGCATGTTGAGATCTCAATTCAGCCGATCAGTTATTGCCCTTGAGCAAGAGGTTGATCAGAGCGGTCACGTCGCTGATGTTCACATTCGTGTCGCCATTGACGTCAGCAGCGGCATTGCCCACAACGGCGTTCTTGAGCAAGAGGTTGATCAGGGCGGTCACGTCGCTGATGTTCACATTCTTGTCACCGTTCACGTCACCGACCAGGACGGGAGCAGCACCCGTCAGGGTGACCTCCTCGACGTTGCTCCAAGCGCTCTCGGTATTGTCGGCGTACAGGGCCTTCACCTTGTAGAGGTAAGTAGCCTCGGCGGTGAGGTTGTTCACGGTGTAGGTCTTGTCGGTGATGCCGCTGATGATATAGTGGCTGGCATCGCCCGTTACGTTGGCACGCATCTGGGGAGCATCCACCTCACCGGAATATACGTCAACCTTCAGCAGGCCCACATAACCGCTGGTGGCGGTGAAGGTCACCTGGTCGTTCTCGGCACAGTTGAGCACAACGACATACTGCTGCACGTCGTCCCTGTTCATCGTGTAGGACTGCGATGCCTGGCTGGTGGCTACGGTGACTGTGGCCGAGCCATAGGCACCCTTGCCGGTGAAGATGACGGTCACCTTGTCATAGCCGCTGAAGGCGGGCAGCGTGATGGCAGCATCCTTAAAGGACATGAACTTGTCCTCGGCCCACAGGCCGTTGCCGCTGAAGCTCCAGCCCTCGGGAATCAGACCCGAAGCAGCCCAATCCGAAGCCTGGTTGGGGAACACCTCAATGGTCTCGGTCCAGTCAGCCTGGGCCAAGATGTCATAGTTGGGCTTCACCTTCACGTCGAGGGTGTAGCTGAGCACGTTCTGGGCAGGGGACTCGTCGGTCCAGTCGGCACGGAACGAGGTCGATGCGATAGCCTCGGCATTAGCGGGCAGCATCACGGGATCATTCTTCACCAGGGGAGCGGCGGTAGCCTTACCACTGAGGTTGACGGTCACGTCCAGACCACCGGGGGTGCTCAGGGTGACGGTAGCGGTGTGGTTGCCCACTTCCTGGGGAGCATAGGTCACGGTCACGGTCTTGTTGCCGGCCTCATCGACGGCGATGCTGGCAACGTCGGTAGTGAAGTAGCCGTTCTCGTCGTTGACGGTCACCGTGATGGCATCGGTCAGGTCAACACCAGCGACATTGAAGGTGGCTGTGGTCGTGTAACCGGCATAGCACTCCATGCTCAGAGCCGTCGGCGATACGATCATGCGGGGAACAGAGGCGCCTGCGGGCTTCTGCAAGCCGGCGAAGAGCAAGGGATAGAAGTCATACACCGTCATGCCGTTGTCGAGCGTGAAGGCATTCAGGGCGTAATAGGTATTCTTATCAGCACTCATACCGAAGTTCACGTGATACAGGTCGTTGTCGGCATCATAGCCATCGACATTGAAGGCGTGGCCTGCGATAGCAGCCGAGTCGGACTGCATGTCAAAGGCGCAATATACCAGCGGACGGCCGGCAACCAGCTCCGACTGGATCAGGGCGGCCCACTCCTCATCGGTATAGTTGACATTGCCGTTATCATAGTCCCACTTCATCTCGATGGAGTAACCCGGGTCGAAACCGAAGGTGCGGATGGCCTGGTCAATCTCATCATACTCGGCACCGCTACGGTCGGTAGCATAGTCCATGTTCATGGCATAGCCCGTATAGAGCATCAGGTAACCGATGGCATCCAGCTGAGCATCGCTATACTGGTCGGTGTTGCTCCTGTATGTATCCAGCAGGTTATCGTAGTCAAAGGTGTATTCGGGAAGCGGATCCATGACATATCCGTGAGTCTCGGTCGTGTAGCCGGGAAGGGCGGGCGACATCACGGGATATTTCCAGTAGTTCATCACCTGGGCCAGGGCCACTGCCGAGCAGCCCACCTTGCAATAGGGATTGCTGCCGTAACCCTTTCTCGGGGTCTTCATGTTGTAAGGCTTGTCCTGCGACCATGCAGTCGTCAACATCGGGGCAACGCTGATGCCACGGGTGGCGGCACGCTGCTTGACCATCAGGCCGGGATTGTTCTGCAGGTAGCTCAGCTCGGCCTTGTACATGTCCAGGAAGTACTGCATTCCGTCGGGGATGTCATTCAGGTCGGTCAGCGGCTGCTCACCATAGGCCAGGATGTCACGGGCACGGTCGTCACCGGCAACGATGACATAGCCGCGGTCGGTGTTCACGATGTAGTAAGCTGCCTGCGTGGCTTTGCTCGAGTTCTTCACCTCGTGAGTCCACTTGATAGTGGGAGCGGCACCCATCAAGCGGCTGCCGACGTGTGAACGCAGGAAGTTACCGGCCTTGGCCTGGGCTGTCTTCACATCGACGTTGCCTGCCATAGCCTGGACTGCAACCGCCACGAGAGCGGCGAGAAAGAAAATCTTTTTCATAAAAAAGTTAATGGTTTAAGAATTAAAAAAATAATATGAAGTCGGATTGATGTCGTTGGTAGTAATACGGCTGCAAAAGTAGAGCAATCTTCTTAATTATGCAAAAAAATTCAATAAAAAACGCCTGTCGGTCAATCAGATTCCCTCCATTCTACGGCATCCTATCATTTCTTCTTGTGGGACAGCTATATACGAAATAACCGCCTCGCTGGGCGGTTATGGTCTATTTCATGAGGACTTGTTTCGGTAGAGAGGGTTATAACCTGAAGTTGATGGGAAGCACCACGCGAACGGGAACGGCATGGTTGCCCACCTTGCCGACGCTCCACTTGGGCATCTCACCAATCACACGCAGGGCCTCGCGGTTGAGGCTCTCGTCACCGGCACCACGAATGACGCGCACGTCACCCACGCGGCCGTCGGTGCCGACAATGAAACTGCACAACACGCGGCCCTCGATGCGCTTCTTGTAGGCATGGTAGGGATACTCGCGCGTCTTGTTGATGAAGTTGATCAAGCCTCGCTCGCCACCGGGGAACTGGGGCTGGATGTCCACGTAGTCATACTCATAGACCTCGTCATAGGAGTGCTTGGACATGGGATTGACAGTGGTCACGTGCCGAACCTGTGCTGCCAGGGGCAACACGGCCGTCATCGTCATCATTGTCAGGAATACCAAGCGTAATTGTTTGAGCATAGGCCTTTTAAATTTATTTTTCATGTGTAACAATACTGGTTTTACCAGTCATTGATGCCGCAAATATAGAGTTACAATTGAAAACATCAAAATGTTTTAATTTATTTTTGTAAACAATTAGCATTGTTTCAGTCTTTTTGGCTAAAACGCGCTGATTTCAAAAAAAATGTAAACTTTTTCACTTTTCCGCTCCTTCAAAACGGGGCTGGGCTCTCCAGCGTCATGGGAAGGCCTGTCGCGGGATGGATAAAGGTGATGCTGCGGGCATGGAGCATCAGGCGCGTGGAGGCCGTGCCATAGAGGCGGTCCCCCTCGATGGGACAATCCAGCCCCTGGGGGTGGTGGGAGGCATGGACACGCAACTGGTGGGTGCGGCCCGTCAAGGGCTCAAATTCCACCCGCGTCTTGCCGTCACGTCGCTCCAGCACGCGATAGCGCGTCACGGCGGGCCTGCCGTGCTCGTGATCTACCCGCTGGCGCGGACGGTCGTCCACATCAGGGCGGATAGGCAGGTCGATGACGCCCTCGTCTTGCTCGACCAGGCCGTCGAGCAGGGCGACGTACTTTTTCTTGATGCTGTGATTCTCAAATTGTTGCTGCAGGGCCTTGTGGGTCGCTTTGTCCTTGGCCATGACCACGAGGCCCGACGTCTCCTGGTCCAGACGGTGCACCACGATGGGGCCTGCGGCCTCGGGGTGCTCGGCCTGGTAGCGCGTGAGCAGGGAATCCTCCAGCAGCTTGCCGGGCACGGTAAGCATCCCCGAGGGCTTGTTGAGCACCGTGAGCCACTGGTCATCGTGAATGACTTCGAGCTCGCCGTCGGCCATCGGTATTGCCAGCCTGTTCTCCTCGACATCCAGCCCCTGGAGCATGAACTCCAGGATGGGTTTGCACTTGCTGCGGCAGGCGGGGTAGAAATGGCCGTGATGACGCACCTCGCCCACGGGCGACGCTCCCCACCAGAACTCGGCCATGCACACGGGGTGCAGACCGTTGCTGTAGGCATAATTGAGCAATCGGGGGGCGCAGCACTCCCCTGCCCCGCCGGGCGGGAACAATCCTTGACGCTTGAATACCTCGACCAGGTCAAGACGCTCGCCGCGGGCATTGCTCACGACAAACAGGCGGAAAATACGCTCCTGCAGGACCTCGCTCATCACCTTGCGCTTGTGTTTCAAGTCCTGGATGTGCTGGTCGAAATGGCCGATTTCATCGATGATTTTCTGGATTTCGACATCATGGCGCTGGCGCATGCGTCTCAACTCGGCTTTCTCATGTCGGCTCTGGTTCAAGAGCCGTTCCTGTTCCTCGGCAGTGAGATCCGGAGCCTTGCGACGCTCGTCCCGCTCCTGCTTGTGACGGGCCATCAGGGCCTTGAAAGCATCGGTTTCATCGGCTTTTTTCTGCATGGCATCGGTCATGCTTTGCTGCAACGCGATCCACTGGCGTGAAGACTCCAGACGCTCGACCTCCTCGTTGATGGCCGTGATCTGTGCCTCGCCTCGCTTGAACTCGCCCCGCGGGTCCAGCAGGTCATAGATAGGGGGTACAAAGTAGTCATGGTTCACGCTCCCGGCCAGATTGCCCGAGAAGGCGGCCAGGAATCCCAGGCGACCGTCGCTGTCCCGCGCCACGAGCACGCCAAGCATCTTGCCCTGCCCCAATTCATCGGCCCAATCGGCGCGTGTGGCGACATATCGCTGCACCCGCTCGACAGCCATCAGCGCCAAGGGATGGGGCTCATAGCAGAACGGGCACGTGAACTGCCGCGGCAACTCCACTGCCGCCGCATCAATCTCCAATGGATGGAATTTAGCAATCATCCCCGCAAAATTACAGATTTTTATTTCCAAGATTGCTTTTTTCATTATATATTTGCATTTCAATCAGGATTCAATCAACCAATTCAGTCGTTATGGAACCGATTAACAGATTTAATAAGGCGCAATATGAAATCATTAATGCGATGTCCTGCCTTGAAAAGGAAGAGGACATTGCAGCCTTGAAAACTGTCATCGTACAGTTTCTCAATTCAAGGTTGCAGAATGAGCTTGACCGATTATGGGACGATGGCACCATTTCCCCCGAGGTCATCGAGCAATGGGGAAAAGAGCACATGAGGACCCCCTATAAATGATTGGTTATGAACAGATTTATTGTACTTGACACTAACTGCTTGCTGCAATCAATATCAAGACACAGTAAGTTCCATCAAGCATGGTCCGACTTCATTGGTGGGAAATATGTATTGTGTATTTCCAATGAAATACTGGCAGAATACGAAGAAATCATTGGAAAACACGTGTCTCCTCTTGCAGCCAAAATTACAGTAGAAACAATTTTAAGAGCCAACAACACTTTACGCATTGACGCTCAGTATAGATTTGGCCTGATTACTGCCGACGTTGACGACAATAAATTTGTAGATTGCGCTATTGTAGCTAACGCTGATTACATCGTTACCGAAGATCGCCATTTTGACGTGCTGAAAGATATTCCTTTTCCCAAAGTTCTCATCAAGCGGCTGCAGACCTTCTGCGACGAATTGAGAGCACAAGCATATAATAATCAATAAACAATCAGAAATATTACTATAATGAAATTTATCTCCTGGAACGTGAACGGCTTGAGGGCCGTGGTGGGCAAGGGATTCGACGACATTTTCAAGTCCCTGGACGCAGACTTCTTCTGCCTGCAAGAGACCAAGATGCAAGCCGGCCAACTTGACCTGCAATTTGACGGCTACCGCTCCTATTGGAACTATGCCGAGAAAAAGGGTTACTCGGGCACTGCCATCTATAGCCGGCATGAGCCGCTGAGCGTGACCTATGGCATGGGCATCGAGGAACACGACCACGAGGGTCGCGTCATCACGCTGGAGATGCCCGACTTCTACCTCGTGACCTGCTACACGCCCAACAGCCAGGACGGCCTGCGCCGCCTGGACTACCGCATGACCTGGGAGGACGCGTTCCGCGCCTATCTGCTGGAACTGGACAAGAAGAAACCCGTCATCGTGTGCGGCGACCTCAATGTGGCCCACCAGGAAATCGACCTCAAGAACCCCAAGACCAACCGCAAGAACGCCGGATTCACCGACGAGGAACGCGAGAAGATGACCGTCTTGCTCGATGCCGGATTCACCGACACATGGCGCTTCTTTAATCCCGACGTGACCGACGTCTACTCGTGGTGGAGCTATCGCTTCAAGGCCCGCGAGAAGAATGCAGGGTGGCGCATCGACTACTTCCTGGTGAGCAACCGCCTGCGCGAGCAACTGGCAGGTGCCAAGATCCACACCGAGATCTACGGCAGCGACCATTGCCCCGTAGAGTTAGAACTCCACCCCAACTAACAACTTAAAACTTAAAACTTAAAACTAACAACTTAAAACTCAAAACTCACTCTCCCCTATGCCACAAGAGATAGTTCAAAAGAAATATGACTTTGACCGCGTCGTGAGGATGATACTGACGCTCATCAGCGTCGCTGTGGGCGTCTGGCTCGTCAACTACCTGAGCCCCGTGTTGATGCCGTTTGTGGTGGGATTCATCCTGGCCTATATCATCGAGCCGCTGGTCGAGTGGCTGCAACGCAAGGTCCACATCAAGACCCGCGGCATCGCCGTGATGCTGGCCCTGATCATCGTCATCGCCACCATTGTTGGACTCTGCTGGCTCATCATCCCCTACCTGATAGACGAGTTCAGCATGATGTCCAAGCAACTTGCAGCCTATGCCAAGTCGTCGCTTAGCATACCTTACATTCCCGCCGAGGTCAACGACTTCATCCAGCGCTACATCGATCTGGAGAAAATCAACGAGCTTTTCTCCAAGCAGCAGTGGATGGAATTGATCAACAAGGCCCTGTCAGGAGCGTGGTAGGTAGTGGGCGGCACGATGAGTGTGATCTTCAGCATCGTGTCGTGGTTCATCGTGCTGTTGTACATGCTCTTCATCTTATTGGATTTCAACAAGTTGTCACGAGCTTTCAAGGGCGCCATCCCGACCAAGTACCGTCGCATGGCGCTGCGCATCTTCGGTGACGTGGCCGACACGATGAGCCGCTACTTCCGCGGCCAGGCGGCCGTTTCGTTCTTCGTGGGCGTGATTTTCGCCATCGAGTTCTACATCATCGGGCTGCCCATGGCCATTGCCTTCGGCATGTTTGTGGGCGTGCTCAACATGGTGCCCTACTTGCAGCTCATTTCCATTCCCATCGCCGCATTCCTGTGCCTGGTGGCCACGGCGGCGACAGGCGGCAGTTTCTGGGTGATGTTTGCCTGGGTCATTGCTGCCTACATCATCTGCCAGATCATCCAGGACATGATACTCATCCCCACCATCATGAAGTCGCAGATGGGCCTCAACCCTGCCATCATCTTCTTGTCCTTGTCGCTGTGGGTCTATGTGATGGGCTTCATCGGACTGATCATCGGTCTCCCGTTGACCACACTCATCATCTCCTACTACTGCGAGTTTGTCCTCCACCAGCCCAACCCGCTGCAGAAGGGTAAGAAAAGGAAGGAACTTCACGACAAGAAGACTCCCATGGCCCTGACCTCGGCCTTCCTCGAGAACTACCGCAACCACGAGAAGAAGGAGAACAAGGAAAACAAGGAAAACAAGGAATAATCTGTTGCAATACAACCTGTAACACCAAGAGACTAGTAGTTGCTGATGGGCAAGACCTTGATTGTCATCACGGGACTCACGGGGGTGGGCAAGACAGCGACGGCCATCGGGCTGGCGCAACGACTCGGCTGCGACATCATCAATGCCGACTCGCGGCAGATCTACCGTGGCATCCCCATCTGCACCGCAGCTCCCACGCCCAGCGAACTGGCAACCGTGCGGCACCACTTCGTGGCCTTCAAGGATCTGGAGGAGAACTACAGCGCGGCCCAGTTCGAGACCGATGTCATGGCCTTGTTGCCTGCCCTGTGGCAACAGGGCGACTATGTCGTGATGTGTGGCGGGTCGATGCTCTATGTCGACGCTGTGTGCCGCGGCATTGACCAGTTGCCCGACATCACGCCCCAGGTGCGCAACGCCGTGAAGGAGAAATTGGCCACCCAGGGGCTGGAAAGTCTCGTCCAGGAGTTGGAACAGCTTGACCCCGACTATGCCGCGACCATCGACCGCAAGAACACCAGCCGCGTGTGCCACGGCGTGGAAATCTGCCGCCAGGCTGGCGTACCCTACTCCACCCTGCGCACCGGCACGGCCAAGCGGCGCGACTTCGACATCATCAAGCTCGCCCTCAACATCGAGCGGGAACAACTCTTTGACCGCATCAACCGCCGCGTGGACCGCATGATCGAGGCGGGACTGGAGCAAGAAGCCCGCTCGGTCTATCACCTGCGGCACCTTAACGCATTGAACACCGTGGGAATGAAGGAGATGTTCGCCATCTTTGACGGCACGATGGACCGCCACACGGCTATCGAGCGCATGAAGAAGAACACCCGCGTCTATGCCAAGAAGCAACTCACCTGGTACCGTCGTGACCCCTCCATCACCTGGGTAACCCCCGACGATGCCATCTCCACTGCACTCAATATGTTATCAATCGACTAGTTGCGCAATCGTCGCGGCGACACGGCGGGCCGTGGTATAGTCCAGGGCTGCCTCATTGGCGCCGGGACGGCCCATATACAGGTTGGGATTGACATATTGCATCGCGCTGGGTCGGGACTCACGGCCCGAGAAATGAAACTCATGGAGCCCCGTCGCCTCGCGGATGTCGCGGATGTTCTGCTCGGTCACTCCACTGCCGGCCATGAGGATGATGCGCCCCGCAGCCTGGCGGTTCAGTTTTGCCAGCAATTCCACACCCTGGACGGCCTTGGGCTGCTGGCCCGAAGTCAATATTCGGTCAAAGCCCAGGTCGATGATTTCTTCCAGTGCCCTCTGCGGGTCGGCAGCGCGGTCAAAGGCGCGGTGCATCGTCACGCTCATCCCGCGGCTGCACTCCATCAGGTAACGGTTCTTCTCGACATCGATGGTGCCGTCGGCCTTCAGGCAACCGAACACCACGCCGTCCACGCCTAAGTCGCGGCACATGCCGATGTCCTGGGCCATGCGCTCCACCTCCAGGTCGCTATAGAGGAAATCCCCGCCACGGGGCCGGATAATCACGTGCAGGCGCGTCGTGGTCAACACTCGTCGGGCCACCTTGATCTCGCCATAACTGGGCGTGGTTCCGCCCTCGGGGATACCGGCACACAATTCCACGCGGTCGGCTCCGCCCTCTTGTGCCGCCAAGCATGATTCCACGCCGTTGGCACACACTTCTACCATAAATTCGTCACGTTTCATAAAACTGCAAGTTCTATTTTTATCCCAGGATGAGGTCGATAACGGCATTGACGTCGGCAAGGCCCACCTCGCCGTCATGGTTGACATCGGCTTCGGGAAGATAGCCTCCGTCGAGAATCACGGCGATGACGGCATTGACGTCGGCAACATTCACCTCGCCGTCGCCATTCACGTCGCCCTCGGCGGGTTGCGGCTCGTCGGGCGGCATCGAGGCATAGACCAGTTCCATGCCGGGTATCTTGAGGCTGTACGGTTCACCGGCGGTCGGTGAGGCATAGGTGATATAGTAATATACCAGATGCAGCGGGAAATTTCCCGGATCGGCCGCGTCACAGATGTCGCTGGCGGGTGCATCGACGATCACCGTTTCGCCTGTTGTGGCGTCAACGGGGTACTCGACCGTCACACGCTCGCCGGTGGCTGTCGCGATCAGGATTTTCACCGTCTTGAGCTGCAGGTTGCCGGGCTCCATGCGCAGCCTCAACGTGTCGGGCAGGCCCCACATCTGCACCGCTTTGGTGATCTTGAGGTAAGGATTTCGCGACGAACTGCCCGTGAAGTCGATCTGCATGCCGTTGTCCAGCGCAGTCACCACGCGGTCCTTGCCGCCGCTCTGGGCCACCTGCCATGTGGAGGGGTCGATGGGGGCGTTCTCCACCGTGGTCACGCGGGCCTTGGGGTTCTCGACACTGACGAGCAACGAGTCGGCCAGCAGGGGATGGCTGGACTTGACAATGGTATGCCCGTCGGCCACAGCCGTGATGATGCCTTGCTGATCAACGGCACAGACCCCCTCATCGGCCGAGGTCCATGCCACGACCGCAGGGTCCACCTTGTCCAGGCCGTAGCCGCTCACGCCGTTGATATTGATGGCGTAGGGGTGGAAACGGTCGATGACCACACTGTCGCTCACGAGTTGCCACTGCGCCTCGGTGATAGTCACGGGCTGGGAGGCCGTGATGCCGTTATAGGTCACATAGAGGTTACCTGTCGCGGGCGTCGAGACGGCATGGAAGACGCCCATGTCGTCAAAGGTGCCCACCTGGGGATCGCAGGTGAAGGTGCAACCCTGCAAGTCGCGGGTCTTGAGCACGCCATACTGATTATAGCCCCACACGCCGAAAGCCGTCGTGGCCGATATGGACAAGTTGTAGCACCGCGGCTCGAAGCTGATGAGGCCGATCTCGTCGTCCTCCGGGGCTATCGACACCACCAGGCAGCCATTGCCCACGGCACGCACGGGGCCGTCGCTGGGATGGTTGAGCACTTCATCGTTGACGACCATGCACGATGAGCCGCCGCCATCGAGATTGACGGCGTTGGTAGCGCCCAGTGCTTCAAAGATGCCCTGCATCTCCTTGAGCGTCACGCCCACCGAGGTCAAGTGGCGACCGTCCACGACAACGAGGTAGAGCCGTGTGCTGTCGGCATTGAAGCCAATGGCCGTGCGGGGATGACGCTCGGCCCAATCTTCCTTGAACTGGCCGTTCTGCATGATGATGTGGTCGCTGCCGCCGACGAGCTGGCTGATGTCAACGTCCTGCGGGCCGTTGTTGAGCTGGAGCGAGAAACTGATGTCCAGCACATCGCCCACGGTCATCCACTCGGTCTGGTTGGCATAGGTGCCCTTGAGCCACAGGATGGCCTTGCCGTCGGGGATCGTGGTCGATCCCTTGGCATCAAAGATGTCCTCGATGACACAATGCTCCACGCCATTGGCTCTCCAGGCGAATGCTCCCTCGGCGGGGGCCAGCAGCACCATTTTGCCCGACGTCGAGCCGTCATAGGTCACGGGGCCGTAACTGCGGGTGAACAGGATGGACTGGTTGGCGGCGATGTTGTCGTAGGCATATCGCATGCGGTTCACCAGGTTGAGCGCAAACGTGTGCTCGCCGCCCGTCACGCTTCCCGTGAACGTCAAGCGGTCTATGTAGGGTCTATTGCTCTCGTCAAGCACCAGACAGGCGCGGTTGTGGCTGCTGAGCACCAGTTCGCCATTGCGCACCTGGCCGCTCACGGGCAGGCCCACCTCGTTGCTGGGCGAGGTCATGAAGAAGTCGCCATTGATGGCGGCCACGACCTCATGGCCAGGGCGGTTGTTGCGTTTTGCCATGTTGACGGGCGTCTCGCTGCCCACCGACTTATCGCTGCCCAGGCAGGTTTCCATCACGATATACGGGTTGGTCAGGTCCATCTCGGTCACGCTGATCTTGAGCGGCATGGCAGGGATGTCATATTTGGCCGCGGTCACGCCGGGGCCCACCAGGTGGGGAAACACGAGCGTGTCCACCTCATAGGCCTTGTCGCCGATCACCCACTGGTCACGGGCACTCCCCGCCAGGGCCACCAGCGCCAGGGCAATGAGTGTTAATTGATAGCAGAGTCGTTTCATGAGTTCAAAATGATGTCAATGACCGCATTCACGTCGGCCACATTCACTTCATGGTCACCGTTCACGTCCCCGACACTCTCCTTGTTTCCGCTCAGGATCATGTCGATGATGGTATTGGCGTCGGCGATGTTCACCTCGCCGTCACCGTTCACGTCGCCCGGTTTGCCGGGGTGCGGCGTATCGCTGCCCACGTTGCGGCCGATTTTATAGACCGCCATGCCGTTGTAGGCCTTGAAGGTGAGCAGAGTCACTTCCTCGTTGCCCTCGTCGTCCACGCCGCTCTCGACAGCAAAGCAGTGCACGCGCAATCCGCTGTCATTGACCTTGCCCAGGCTGTCGGCGGGAATGGTCCAGTACTTGGTCATGCCACCCAGCGACTGGCCATCGCCCAGCTCACAGATGTTGGCCTGGCAACCGTGGCCGTTGCCGTTCATGTCGGCGTTGACATACACGAGGAAATCGCGGCCGTCGAGCTTGAACTCGATGCAGCCGTTGGGCGTGGACTGGGGCCACAGCGCGGGATCCACGTTCTCAAACGAGTCGATGACCGAGCCCGAGAAGTCATAGACCACCGGAGCCGTGTCAAAGCAGTCGATATAGAACATCTCGCCGCTGTAGCGCGAATACTCGTCCGGCCCCTCGATCATCTTGATGACTGGGGCCAGCGAGAAGCCCGTCTTGGTCTCGGGATAGAAGTTGATGATGTCCATGTAGGGGTCGCCCTCAAAGCCGCCTTCCCATTCTCCGCCCTGGTCGGCGTGCATGCGGTAGATGGTCGGGAAACCCGGGTCGGCGGTGGCACCGGCAACGGTCATGATGTTGCACTCGGCCTCCTCCAGGGTCAGGTCACCCATCACGTCCAGGTAGTCGGTGCGCTGGGGAGCGTCACCCTTGTCCATCTCGACCACCAGGGTGAGTTCGCCAGTCTCGGTGTTCACCATATAGACGGGGATATACTGCTGCACGGTGCTGGTCATGGGAGCTACCCAGATGTGGTGGAAACTGTCCTTGCCGATGCTGGCAACGCCCAGGAAGCGGCCATAGGGGGCTCCGTCGAGCGTCAAGGGCAGGTCCTCGAGTTGGCTGCCGTCGGCTGCCGAGAAGCGGTGGATGACCGATTGCGCAATCGTGTCGTTGCCCACGACGACTGTGCGCTCCTCGCTGCGCGCCACATAGATGATACCCTGGTCCATCGTGGCCGTGCGGGCACGCTGGTTGCAGATGTCGTTTCCTGTATAGGCCGTGCCGCTGTGCACACGGTCCAGGATCCACTGGTTGACAATCTTGATGCCGTTCACCTCGGGATAAACCTGCCCGTCGGTCACAGCAAGGGCACTCAGGGCTGCCGTGAACAGCGTGATGAGAAGAAGTACTGATTTTTTCATTGCGAAGCGTTTTTTAAGGGTGAATTTCCATTTATACATAAGTTCTTGGAGCGGTAAACACTTCAAAACTTGAAGGTTAGAGGTCAGTGATGAGATTTTTTCAATCTATTTATGGGCCTATCGGCTTAAACCGAAGATTTTGCCATTCTCTACACCATACACTATACACCCCTACACCTCAAGTTCTTAAAGTGGCGCAGCTACTTTAAAACTTGAATCATAAATAAACTGCGGATTGACGCGGATGTGAGAAACACTCCGTGTACAATCCGCAGTTCTGTACTCTGGATATCTCTGGGATTATTGCTTGCTCAGGATGATGTCGATGATGGCATTCACGTCGGCTACATTCACCTCATGGTCACCGTTCACGTCACCCACCTTGTCCTGGTTGTTGCTCAGGATCATGTCGATAACGGCATTCACGTCGGCAAGGTTCACCTCCTGGTCACCGTTCACGTCACCGACGATGCCGGGCTCGGGCTCGCCGCTGTCCACGTTGGTACCGATCTTGTAAACGGCCATACCGTTGTAGCACTTGTAGATAAACAGCGTCACCTCCTCGTTGCCCTCGGCATCAACGCCATACTCGACGTTCATGCTCTGCACGCGCGTGCCGCCGTCACTCATGGCGCCCAGCTCATCGGGGACCATCCAGTAGCGCTCCATGCCGGCCAGGGTCATGCCCTCGCCCAGCTCGCAGATGTAGGACTGGCAGGCCTTGTTGACCATCGTGGCCTCGTCAACGCCCGTGTACTGGGCTGCGACATACACGATGAAGTTGCGGCCGTCGAGCGTGAACTCACACACGCCGTTGGCACCCACGTCCATGGGCCAATACTCGGGATTGACCTCCTCAAAGCCTTCTACCAGCGTACCCGTCTCGTCATACAGGATGGGAGCCGTGGTGAAGCCATCGACATAGAACAGCGAGCCGCTGTAGCGCGTGTCCTCGTCCTCGCCCAAGATCATCTTCACCACAGGACCATAACCCCACTGGGTCACTGTCTCGGGATAGAACTCGATGATGGCCATGTAGGGGTCACCCTCAAAGCCGCCCTCAAAGTCGCCTCCCTGATCGGCGTGCCAGCGGTAGATGACCTCCGAGCTGGTGCCCACGGTCATGATGTTGCACTCAGCCTCCTCGCGGGTCAAGTCGCCCATCACGTCCATGTAGTCGCAGCGGGCCAGCATGTCGCCCTTCTCGAGGCTGGCAACCAGCTCGAGCTCGCCCGTCTCGCCGTCAAGCAGGTAGATGGGTGATTCGGTAGCCAGCTCGCTGGTATAGGGAGCGATGTACAGGTGGCCAAAGTTGTCCACGCCGATCGTGTTGGCACTCAACGTGATGTTGCCATAGACGGCACCGTCGAGCGTCAGGGGCAGCTCCTTCACCAGATTGCCGTTGGAGGCATCCAGCTTATAAACCACGCTCTGCATCAGCGTGTCGGTGCCCTGGATGACCGTGTTGGCATTGGAACGGGTAATGTAGATGTATCCGTCGTGCATCACCGCCGTGCGGGCATAGGTGTTGCAATACGGCTGGTTACCCCACTCGCCCGGAGTGTGCGCGCGGTCCTGAATCCACAGGTTCTTGATTTTGATACCATTAACGGCATCATACTTCACGCCGTCGGTCGCTGCCCACGACGTGGCAGCAGCTGAAACCATCAATAAAGTCAAAAGTAGGAATTTCTTCATAATGCGTTGTTTATTAAGTTGTTATATCAATTTCGTTTTTTCTATTCCCTTTAATCAAGCAAAGTAACAAAAAAAAATCTGATTTTCAAAACACTACACTACAATATTTTTTCATCACATTCCACTCCCCCCACTCCCCCCACCAAGCCACCTCCAGATTTTTCAGCATCTTCTGTTGTTCATAAAAAAGTTGTTTGAGTTGTTTTTTAAAAAACCGCGCGGATTTCAGACAACCATATCAACCCGTTTGACAACCAGAACAACCCTTATTTTTGCATCCGCATCTGATTGCGAGCCTCTTGCGAGCAATCACAAAAAACTTAGCGGCTTGGCGGCTTAGCGTGAGATAATAGAGTGCGGATGCCCTCAGATATTTCAGACTATTCAGTTGTTCATAAAAAAGTTGTCGTCGGATTTATTATCATTTTTGTCATTTTTTTGTTATTTTATTTGATAAAGTAAAGAAAAGTTGCTAAATTTGGCAAGTTATTAACTTTTCTTGTCTAACCCTCTAAAAGAATACGATTATGAAAGTCAAACTACTATTTCTCCATGCAGCCGCCCTCGTGGCGGCCATGATGTGCGCCCTCGGCGGCGCCGCTGCCGAGGCCTATGCCAACTACACGTCGTCGAACACGACGCTCACGTTCTACTACGACGACCTGCGCAGCAGCCGCACTGGCAGGACCTATGACCTGAACACGGGCTACATCGATACCGGTTGGGAATCGGACGGCACCAATGCCAATGTGAGCAAGGTGGTCTTTGACCCCTCGTTTGCCGATGCCCGTCCGACGACCACCTACGCTTGGTTTTCCGAGATGAATAACCTTCAATCCATTCAGGGCTTGAGGTACCTGAACACCAGCCAAGTGACCAACATGCGTTGGATGTTCGGTGGCTGTACGTCCTTGACGGCAATTGATGTGGCCGGTTTCAACACGTCCAAGGTGACTGATATGTATGCCATGTTCAATAGCTGCTGGAATCTGCGAGGCCTCGACTTGACCAGTTTCAACACGTCCAAGGTGACAGATATGAGAGCCATGTTCTTTAGCTGCGGTAGTCTGCAAACCATTTATGTGCTCGATGGCTGGACCACGGCTGCCGTGACGCAATCTTCTAGTATGTTTGAATACTGCTCCGACCTGGTTGGCGGTAATGGCACGACCTATGATGACAACCATATCGATGCTGCCTATGCCCACATTGACGGCTATAATTACGGTCCGGGCTATTTCACCATTCCCATTAATAATGAGGCCTATGCCTGCTACACTTACGACAATACGCTGTCGTTCCACTACGACAGAATACGCAGTTTCCGCGATACCCGGACCTACGACCTGAACACGGGCGCCACCAATGTAGCTTGGGACACTGACGGCACCAATACCGATGTGACCCAGGTGGTCATTGACCCGTCGTTCGCTAATGCCAGCCCGACGAGCACCTACGATTGGTTCTTTGGCATGGAGAACCTTCAATCCATTCAGGGCTTGAGGCACCTGAACACCAACATGGTGACCAACATGGGCTGGATGTTTTCTGGCTGTGAACAATTGAATGCAATTGATTTGAGCGGTTTCCTAACGTCCAGGGTGACCGACATGAGCTTCATGTTCTGGGGCTGCACTAATTTGAAGAGCCTCGACTTGACCAGTTTCAACACGGCCAAGGTGACCAAAATGCCGAGCATGTTCTATGGCTGCAACCATCTGGAGACCATCATTGTGGGCGATAACTGGAGCACGGCTGCCGTGACCAACTCCACAGATATGTTCAATAACTGCACCAACCTGGTGGGCGGCCAGGGCACGACTTACGATGCCAGTCATGTGGACAAGACCTATGCCCACCTCGACTATGGCACGAGCAACCCGGGCTATTTCACTGCGCAGCTTGAGGCTTATGTCATGTACAACGGGTCGGCCATGGCGCTGACGTTCTACTACGACAACCAGCGCAAATACCGCTCGGCTACGACCTACGACCTGAACACGAGCACCTACAATCCCGACTGGATCACCAACAGCCCTGGCCGGGTGAATCACGTCGTCTTCGACCCGTCGTTTGCCGGCGCCCGCCCCTCGAGCACCTGGCATTGGTTTGCCGACATGATTAACCTTCAAGATGTCACGGGCATGGAATACCTGAACACCAGCAACGTGGGCTATATGGGGTACATGTTCTATGACTGCATAACATTGACTGCTCTCGACCTGAGCAACTTCAACACGGCCGACGTGGTCCGCACAGATTACATGTTCTATAACTGCAATAATCTGAGAACCATCTTTGGGGGCGATGGCTGGAACACCAATCGAGTGGCGTTATCCACCAATATGTTCTATAGTTGCACCAAACTGACGGGCGACCAGGGCACGACTTACGATGCCAGCCATGTGAACAAGGCCTATGCCCACCTCGACGGCGGCACGAGCAACCCGGGCTACTTCAGCCGATTTAAAGAAGCCTATGCCTGCTACACGCCTGGCAACACAACGCTCACGTTCTACTACGACAACCAGCGCAGCAGTCGCGCGGGCACGACCTATGACCTGAACACGGGCGGCAACACTCCCGCTTGGAGGAGTGATGGCACTTATGAAAACGTGACCAAGGTGGTCTTTGACCCCTCGTTTGCCGGTACCTACCCGACGTCCACCTTCGGTTGGTTCAATATGATGACAAATCTTCAATCCGTCCAGGGCCTCAGTTACCTGAACACCGACTATGTGTCCACTATGGGTTGGATGTTCAGTCAATGTAACAAGCTGACGAGCATTGACGTCAGCCATTTCAACACATCCAGGGTGAACCAACTGGATTACATGTTCTATAAGTGCGAGCAGTTGACAGTCCTCGACTTGAGCAGTTTCAATACAGCCAACGTGCATCGCATGTTTTTCATGTTCGCTGACTGCCGCAACCTGAAGACCATCTATGCGGGTGAGGGCTGGACAACAGCTGCCGTGGAGGATGCCGCATATATGTTCAGGAACTGCACCAGCCTGGTGGGCGGTAAGGGCACGACCTACGATGCCAACCATATTGACAAGGCTTATGCCCACATCGACGGCGGCACGAGCAACCCGGGCTACTTCACCGAGTGGAAAGAAGCCTATGCCTGCTACACGCCGTCGAACACGACGCTGACGTTCTACTACGACAGCCAGCGCAGCTCCCGCTCGGGCACGACCTACGACTTGAACACGGGCGACAACGATACCGGTTGGGAGAACGACGGTACCAATGCCAATGTGTCCCGGGTTGTCTTTGACCCGTCGTTTGCCAATGCCCGCCCGACGACTACCTATAGTTGGTTCTACAACATGAGGAATCTTCAATCCATCACGGGCCTGAGTTACCTGAACACCAGCGAGGTGACCAATATGGGTTGGATGTTTACGAATTGTAATAAACTTACGAGCCTTGATGTAAGCCACTTCAACACGTCCAAGGTGATATATATGAATCAATTGTTCTCTGGCTGCACTGGCTTAACGAGCCTTGATTTGAGCAGTTTCAACACGTCCAACGTGACCATAAAGATGAGTAGCATGTTCTATAACTGCTACAATCTGCGGACCATTTATGTGGGCAGTGGCTGGAGCACTGCGGCCGTGACGAACTCCACAAATATGTTCTTTAACTGCACCAGCCTGGTGGGCGGCCAGGGCACGACCTGGAACGAATCCAACCCGACGGACAAGACCTATGCCCACATCGACGGCGGCACGAGCAACCCGGGCTACTTCACCGCGAAGAACGCTGGCCTGCGTGGCGACGTGGATGGCAACGGTAACGTGAACATCAGTGACGTGACGGCCCTGATCAACCTGCTGCTCAAGGGCAACACCAGCGGCAACACGGCCGCCGATGCCGACCAGAATGGCAGCGTCAACATCAGCGACGTGACAGCCCTGATCAACTACTTGCTGCGAGGCACCTGGTAATACAGCAACGCGACCTCAACAATAATGAGCCACTATGGACTTGAATTCCATAGTGGCTTATTATTGCATCCGCACTGATGGCGCGCCCCTTGCGAGCAGTCAAAAAAAAAACTTAGCGGCTTGGCGGCTTAGCGTGAGATAATAGAGTGCGGATGCCCTCAGATATTTCAGACTATTCAGTTGTTCCTAAAAAAAAGTTGTTGTTAAAAGAATTCAAGACGCGGCAATGATCATGTCGATGATTGCATTGATGTCGCTGACGCTGATTTCACCGTCCCCGTTGACGTCGGCCTTAGCTCGGATAACATCGTCGGCCGCGCCGTTCATCAGGATGTTGATCAACACATTGACGTCTCCCACTGTCACCTCGCCGTCGCCATCCAGGTCACCCGAGAGCGGGACCACATAGTCCAGCTGGCTGTCCATCCACGCGATGCGACCGATGAGCCAACGCTTGAGATAGGCCACCTCGTCGCCGTAGTCCTTGGCGATATAGTAGTTGGGCCACACCTCCTGTCCCCAGTAGGGATAGGCACGGCTGTTGCGGCTCTCGGCGGCCGCGACGGTCAACACATGGGCCAGCGAGTCCACGATTGCCATCAGCCGGTCATGTCGCAGGGTTGACTGGCGGTACTGAGCCCAGCGCTCCTTGAGATGCTTGACATACTTCTTGTCCTTGTTGAGTTTATACCACCAGAAGGGCACCATGTCGCTGTGCCCCTCCCGCACCAGGACGTCGTTCATCTGGTATATCCAGGTGTCGGTGCGCCACCCCTCGTTGTAGTTGGCATTGCCGAAGGCCAAATTCATGTCCCACAACGCCATCTTGAAGCGCGGATCCTGGCTGTCGCGATGCTTGTAGCACTTGCCGCTCAGGCGATAACCGTCTACGTTGTGCCCCAGCTCGATGATGAGTTGATAATCAATGAACGACATCTCGTCGATGTAGTCACACTCGCCCGTCACGGCGTTGCGGTAGCTATAGTCGGCCAGCGCCGCTTCCATCCGGTCCACGGCAGCGTGGATATAGTCGAGCTGGGCGGGTGACAGGTCTTCATAGTCGGGAATCTTGTACTTGAAGTGTATCCTCCGCCAGTTGATGACCGAGCCGTCGCGACGCACGGGGAAAAACCGCGAGACAAAGTTCACCTCGTCGTCGCGCTCCACCTCCACCATATATCCCCCGGTGAGGGCGTCACCCGTCGTGCCGGGATCGTCGAGGTCGAGGCGGTTCTTCCCCTTGGACACCACTTCACACAGGATGAACACGCCATAGTAGATGCCGTTGACGATGACCTCGCAATAGCGGCCCTGCGGCACATAGTCCATCCACGGGCGGGCGATCTCAAAGGCGAGCAGATCGCGCATCATGCTCTTGTCGTTGAACGGCGCGAGCAGCGCCCAATGGCTGTCGCGCGGCATCCCCAGCAGGGACGCCTTCTTCCACGAGCCGCCGCTCTCCAGCGGGCGGTCCAGGGGACGGAACGAGTAGGGTTTCTTCAGGCTGTAGGCATAGGACGAGTGCCCCCTGTAGCGCAGCCCGATGTAGCCGTCATAGTCCACGTGCTGGCCCGCATGAGCCACCGTGTCGGTATAATTGTACTGTCCGGCACCGTTGTCGATGATTTTCATCCGCGCGGTCACCCGTTTGTCGTGGTTGACGGTCGATGGCACCGTCAGCCACACGATGGGCAGGTTGGTCGAGGTCAATTTCACGTTCCTGTTGGTAGGCCCGTCGAGCGGCTGGCCGTGGACGCAGGGCACGCCCACGACCACCAGCATGGCCAACAATATGAACAACCTCGCCAATTTCATCTCCTCGGGTTCAAAATCATGTCGATAATAGCGTTCACGTCAGCAAGATTGACCTCGGCATCCTCGTTGACATCGGCCAGGGGATGCCCCATGCCTCCGCCCGCGATGACGAGGTCGATGACCGCATTGACGTCGGCGATATTGACCTCACCGTCGCCGTTCACGTCGCCCTGGACGGTCGCATGATAGACAAACGTGCGCACGTCGCAGTAGTCGGTATATTGCATCGTGGTGCCCGTGGCCAGCGTGCGGTAGGCATAGCGGGCACGGGTATAGTAGGTCTTGCCGTCCACCAGTTTGCCGGCTCCGCCGATGGCCGACAGCGCGATGGTCTCAAAGCCGTCGTTGATGGTCCCGTTATAGGACGAGCGTGTCGGAAACGTCTCACTGGCACTGATCTGCACCCTCAACGACGCGGCGCCCTCGACGGGCTCAACGGCCACCACGTCACGGCTATAGAGCGCCATGCCATCGACTTCGGGCGTGATCAACACGGGCACCGGCGGGATGACCTCGACCGTGGTGAACGACGACACGGGGCTCACCGCCGTGACATCGCCATCGATGGCGGTCACGCGGGCATAGTAGGTCGTTGCTCCTGCCAGGCGGTACTTGGGCACCTGCCAGCTGGCCTCGTCCACTCTCACGGTGTCGGGATTGCTCATCGTGGATGCAGTGGACAGTTCGAACAGGTATTCGGTGCCCGGTGCGCCCGCCGTCCACGTGATGAGTGGCGTCAAGGCGACATCGTTCTCCCCGGCCGCGGGCGCGATGACACGCATCTTGTCAAGGGTGAAACGCTGCAATTCGCTCGCGTTGTCCCACTGGTTGAGGCCTCGTGCCACCACGCGCCACCAGTACTCTCCCTCGGCCAGATGGCCCATGCGGGACAGGGAGCAACTTGTCGAGTCGGTCTCCACCTGTGCCACGGGCGTGTTCATCTCGCTGTCGGCATAGATCTGCACCACATAGTTAGCCGCGTCACCCTGCCATTGCAGCCTTGACAGTTCCAGCACCGTGCCGCCGTCCTCGGGATAGGTCAGCACGGGCTTCGGTGCCTGGGTCGCCTCGATGCCCGGCATGACGGGCGCATACTCGTTCTCCCAGCGGTCGAGGATGGTCACGGCATAGCGGTAACCCTCGCGCTTGGTGGCGGGAACGGTATAGCTCGCCTGGTAGCTCACGCCGTCGATATACCGCGCCTGGCAATGGAAATCCCGGTTCTCCACGCTGTCGGGGATGGCATACACGACGTAGCGCACGTTGGGGATACTGTCCCACGAGAGCGAGCCGTCGCTATAGGCCAGGCGGGTCACCGTGGTATAGGTCTTGTCGGGCTTGAGCCACCCGGGGACGGGATTGAGGGCGACGCTCGAGTACAGGCTGTCTCGCAGCCAGATGCGCAGCTGCCGCACCTTGCCGTCGATGACCTCCTTCTTGTTGCGCCACGTGCCGTAGCGGAAGTACACCATGCCTGGCGTGCCGCTTGCTGCCATGGCCTCGCGCATGACGCGGCCCTGCTTGACAAACTCGTCGAGCGTCCAGCCGGCATCGTCGGGAATCCACTGGCTGATGAAGATGTGGCGGTTGAAACGGGCCGCCATCTTGCCCCACCAGGTCGTCACGGGGATAAACGTCCCGCTGGTGTTCCAATACACCTGCGGTGCCAGGAAGTCGATGGTGCCTCGCGTCACCCAGGCCATCGGGTCGCTGTAGATCTGGTTATACTGCCAGTCGCTGCCGGGGCTGGGCTCCACGCCATACTGGTCGGCCACGGCCTGACTGCTGCAAGCCGCACCGGCGGGTCCGATGCCGAACCGCACCCACGGCTTGACCTGCTTGACCATGTCATTGACGTCCTTGACCATCTGGTTGACGTTCTCGCGCCGCCAGTCGCCCTGGCTCATGGTGCCGCCCGCCGCCCGATAGGCATTATACAGGTCGGCATCGAGCGTGAATGACGGATTGTCCTGATTATAGAAGTAGTCGTCAAACACCAGGCCGTCCACGTCATACTTGACCAGGATGTCCTTGCACACATCCACCACGCGCTGGCGCACCTCGGGGATGCCGGGATTGAGCACCGTTTCATAACTGGTGGTCAAGAGCCACTCGGGGTGGGTGTGGATGTAGTCCAGTTCACTGTCGCCCCACTTCTCGTCACCGTGGCCGTAGCGGTAGGGATTGACCCACGCATAGACCTCGATGCCGCGCTTGTGGGCTTCCTCGACCAGATAGCCGAATGGGTCAAACGCCGGTGCCACGCCGCGCTTGCCCGACACATAGCTCGACCACGGCTCATAGGCCGAATTGTACATCGCGTCACACATCGCGCGCACGTGGTAATACACCACGTTGATGTGGTTCACGCGCATCGTGTCGAGCATCTTGCGGCATGCGTTCTGCATCGTGGGCGTGTTGCGCTCGGTGATGGTGCCGCTGGGCCAGTCGTTGAGGTAGGCCGTCATCCACATGCCGCGCTGTTCGCGCTTGGGCGGCACATCGGCTGCCAGGACAAAACTGGCGACAAACGCCGCCAGTAATGCTATCAGGATTATTCTTCTCTTCATCTGCAATCAGTCTTAAGACCCGCGTTGGCCAACTATTAACTATTAACTAAAACAGATTGGTCTTGCGCGGATTGATGCACACGCCCAGGATCTTGTCCTTGTTGCCGTTGAAGTTATACATCTTGCCGTCCTCGGGATTGAAGTAGTACAGGCCGGTGGTGTAGGTCTTCTCGGTAGCAGCGGCGCGGAAGCCGAAATAGACGTAGTGGGTCTGGGCATCCACGGCCATCTGGGTGGTATAGACACCCTCGGCATCGGTCGTGTTGATGGGGTCGGCCTCCATGGTGATGAAGTTGATGTACTTGTCATAGGTCACCGTCTCGTTATCACCCGGGATGGCATACTGGGTGAAGCCCACGCCGGGTGTGGTGCCCTTGGTCATCCACACATACAGGTAACCCAGGTCCTCGTCGAGCGTGAAGGCGCGCGGCTGCGTCGTCTCGAGCACGATGGGATAAGGAATCTTCACGCCCGTGCCCGTCTTGCCGATGTCGCTGGGCTTGAAGCGGTAGATACCGTTACCCGAGTAGTTCTTGCCCCACCAGAACTTGCCGGTCTTGTCCAGATACAGTCCCGTGTGGATGGCACCATAGGCGATACCCTGGCCGTAGTAGCTCAACTGGTTGTTGACCACATAGTAGCCCGCCGTGCTGCTGAAGACGGTCTGCTCGGTCTCGCCACGCGTGGAGAGCAGGATGCTGCGGATGCCCGTGTTGCGGTCGGTATAATACAGGACATTGCCGTCGGTGCAACCCTGGAAGGGGTCGTTGAAGGCCTGGCCGCCCACGTTGGTGATCATCACGTTGGTCGTCAAGCCGTCGGCGCTCATGACGGTGATTTTGCCGTCACCCAGGTTGCCGGCCTCATCGTTGACGTAGTAATACTGCTTGCCGCAGTCCAGAATATAGACGTTGTCCTGCTCGATGGTGGCACTGTCGGTCACGGTCTTCTCGGTGGCAAACACCAGCGTCGTGGGCATGTTGCCCGAGCTCACGCCCATATCGAAGGGCAGGTTCTTGGTGCCAGGAGGCAACTTGGAGAGATCCACCAGCTTCACGGCCATGATGTTGCCGCCAAGGGTAGCGTAATAGAGCGTGGGAGCGGGAATCGACGAGCCCACCTGCACATTGACGTAGCTGTCCTCCAGACGGCGGTTCTCGCCGTTGATGTCAAACCACGTCTGCAGCGTGATCTTCTGCGACCCGATGTTGCTGAAGGTCAGCTTGCCGGGGTTGTCGATCGAGCCGTCCTCGTGGCTGTAGCCCTCAAAGGTGCTGATCAGGTTGCCCTGGGCATCGCGGGTGCCCTCGGGGAAAGTCCACACATACTTGCACGTCAGGTTCTCGGGATTGGGCAGCTCAATGTCGAGTTTCACGTCCACATCGTTGATAACCACGGGTGTGGCACTCTGCTCGGCCACGCTCAGCATGGGGGCGATGTCATAGATGAGCAGCGGATAGGTGCGGCTGCCCACGCCATCGACGGTCAAGGTCACTTGATAGATGCCGGCCTTGGCATACTTGTGCGAGGGATTCATCTCGGTAGAACTCGTGCCGTCGCCGAAGTCCCACGTCACCGTTCCCGTCTTGGACGAGGTGTTGGTGAACTCCACGGTCGATACCACATAGAAGTCAAGACCATAGCGGTCATCGTCCACCCTGTAGGTGAAATCCACATCCCTGGTGGGAAAGTTGGCATAGTCGGGGGTCTTGTCCACACACGACACGGCCATCACCGCCATCATGAATAGGAATGCTATTTTATTGAATGTCTTCATCTTCGTTCAATTTTGAGCACTAACTAATTAACTATTAACTAATAACTATTAACTAATTAAGCGTCACTTCTTTGTTATCAGTCGTCACGCCCACCTTGCCGTCGGTGTCATACACGCGGAACTGGGGCTCCAGATAGTAAGTGCGGTTAAAGTTCACCGTATAGACCTTGTCGGCCGTGTTGTAGATCCACGACGTGAAGGGGATGGTCTCGAGCATGCTCTTGAAGTAGGGCATGTACTGGCGACGCACGGTGGTGATCTTGCCGCCCGTGTCATCGCTGTATCGCGAGAAGAGCCAGAAGGCCGACCGATAGACCGGCTGCACGTTCACGCCCGACGGCGCTGCACTCTCCTCGTCGATCTCGTGATAGACGGCACTGCCGTCTTCACCCACCGTGATGTAGTAGTAATGATCGACTTCATCGGTGGTGAACCAGGCGTTCGACTTGTCGGCCGTGGTCGTGTCGGTCGGGAACTCGATACCGTACTGGCCATTGAGCTGCTCAAACAGTTCAATCGGGAACTCGTAGTTGATATACACGTTGCGCAGGTCGTTGTAGTAGGTGCTGTCCTTGGTCAACGCATTGACCATGTAGTCCATGAACTCCTGCTGGAACGTCGAGGGATAGTAACTGTCAAACTTCTCCTGGTCCCACTGCTCGGGGTTCACCCATGCCACGGGCGACAAGGTGCGTGAGGTGGGGAAACTGTCGGTCAACACATACTCGTAACCGTCCCACTCGGCCTTGCTGTGGGGATAGGTAGCGACCATCTGGCTGGAACGCACGGTATCGGTCTGGGAGTAGTTCTTGGTATAGGCAAGCGACGTGGTCAACTTGCTGGTTGCCGTGGCAGTCTGCTCGCGCTTGATCAGGCACCACACCTCGCTGTGGTCAATGGCCTTCTCGCTGGTGGTGTAGTACTTGCCCTTGAAGGTCGCATAACGGCCTGCCTTGACCACTGTGGAACCCTGCTCCCAGTCCACCGTGGGCAGCACCTGACCGAGCTCGCCGTTGTCGGCAAACGGGTCATGTATCGCACACGAGGTGGTGAGCAATGCCATCAGTGCCATCAGTCCATATAATTGATATCGTTTCATCATTGTTGTCAATTATTAACTATTATCTTTTAACTATTAACTACTCTTGTGTCAACGAGGTGATTTCGCCGTAGTCGTGGGCCCAGATCATGGGCTCTTGCAACCACTTGTAGTTCTTGTAGGCACCCAGGCGCTCCAGCTCCTGGCGGTTGTACTTCTCCTCGGTCTCGGGGTCGTAGTTGATGCGCTGGATCCAGGTGTTCTCCTTCTGCTCCTCGGTCAAGCCGTCAATCCAGTAGGCTGCATACAGGTTATAGGGTCTGCGCAGCGTGGGATAGACGATCTCCTGGTTGTCGCCGATGCCGTAGTGGTTGCGGTTGTTACTGTAGTGGTAACGGCGCATGTCGGTCCACTGCTCGGGCTGCAGGTACATGGCGATGTACTTCTGCTGCATCAGGTCGCTCAGCGAGAATTCGCTGGGGTTGAAGAACCAGTGCTTGTTGCCGCGGTCGGTCACCTTGTGGACCGACACGTTCTTGCCCTTGTAATAATCCTCATTGTCAAGGAATGCGGCCACCTGGGCATCCCAGTACTCGGCAGCCTGGAAACCGGGCTTGCCATCTGATGACGAGTTGCCGGGATACTTGTTGTCGGTGTTGGCATTGTAGTTGACGTTGGGATGGTCAAAGAAGAAGGCGTAGAGGTGTCGCTGGATGTTCCACTCGGTAGCTTCCTTAGCCAGGGCACATGCCTCGGTCTTGCGGCCCATCCAGTACAGGGCCTCGGCCTTGATGAAGTACAACTCCTCCATCGTGAAGATGGGGTTGTAGGAATCGGCTGCGCCAGCGTATGCGCCCATATACAGGTTAGGATAATTGGCTATCTTGTAGGAAGTTCCCATG
The DNA here is from genome assembly GCA_017449785.1 of Muribaculaceae bacterium. Classification (GTDB taxonomy): domain Bacteria; phylum Bacteroidota; class Bacteroidia; order Bacteroidales; family Muribaculaceae; genus Sodaliphilus. Next base: position 64,168 of record JAFTFA010000115.1, read on the forward strand.
CCGATGTTGTTCTCCAGGTAGCGCATCTTGATGCGGTCGCTGCTGACCGACGGGCTGGCAGGTCCCGTGCGGGCAATCATCAGCAAGCCGCAGCGCGGGTCATTGGCAAAGCCGTCGTGGGCACCCTCGGCATTGAACATACCGCAGGTCATCTCATTGTCGGGTTTGCTGATGCCCATCAGATCGACCATGAAGAACTTGCTGGGAATAGCGCTGCCCAAGAGGTTGCCGCGCGACTCCCACGAGTTGATGACAGGCTGGGCGACACTCCACACGGCATTCTGGGTGCCGGTGCCGCCGTCCCAGTAATAGCGGGGCTCGTTGCCGAACCACGTCAAGCGGCCGCCACGATGGTCATAGATGTCGCCCTTGCGCCACTGGTTGATGGCTGCGTCGGCAGCATCGATAATCTTCTGGCACATTGCGGGACTGCGGTCCACGTTGGGGATGTTGCGCAGCAGCAAGCGGGCCTTGATGGCATAGACCAGGCCTTTCCACTTCTCGAGGTCGCCGCCATAGACGCGATCTTCCTTGGCCGTGAGCGGCTGGTTATCGGGGTTGTTGACAATGGCCGGATCCTCATACATCTTGATCAAGTCATCGCACTCCTGCAACATCCAGGCATAGACCGAGGCCTGAGTGTCATACTTGGGAGCAATGCTCTTGTAGGCCTCGCTGCGGGGAATGTCGCCAAAGGCATCGGTCGTCAGCTGCGTTGACATGAGCATGATCGTGCGACCGATGAGTTCATAGTTGGGCGAATTGATGGCTTGGGAATTCTTCACCAGATTGTCGGTGTTCTTGCCGATGTCATAGAAGTGGCGGCGCCACATCGGGTGGCGGTTCATCGTCAGCATCTCCCACTCGCACTTGTAGCTGTAGGCACCCACCGAACTCTTGCCGCCAGTGGTCAGCATCTGAGAGAAATAGGCGTAGTACTCACTGTGGTCATAAACAATCTGCTGGGCGTAATAGATGATGACGGGCAGGCCGTCCTTGGCATCAATCACATGGGCCCTGTCGGGGTTGACGTTATCGTCGAGGACATCGTTACAGCTCACCGACATCAGGCCAACCAGCATCAATAATGCTAAAAATTTGATCTTTTTCATAGTCGTTGGCCTTTATTAGAATGTTGCTTTAAGCGTGAAATTGAAACTGCGCGTGCTGGGCACGTTGTAATTGTCGATACCGGCACCACCGGTACCACCAGCTGTCGATGCGAGCACCGCTGGGTCGTTACCGCGGTACTTGGTCAGCATCAGCAGGTTACGGGCCGTTGCCGTCAGCGTCAAGCCCTTGACGGGCCAGGTGCGCTTGAAGTGCTTGCCGATGTCATAACTCAGCGTCACATAGCTCAAGCGGATGTAGGAACCGTCCTCGATGAAGTTGGACGATACGGTCGAGTAATAGGTGTTGATGAAGTAGGAGTCAAGCACGATGGGCGTCGTGTTCTTGACATAGGTCGTCGTTCCGTCGGGACCGGGCACGGCCTGCACACCGTCGATGATGTACTCGCGGTTGCGGTACTTGTCATAGAGGCTGCTCATGCCGTTGGTGATCTGGCTGCGACCCGTCACGTTGACCACGTCACCGCCCTTGCGGCCGTCGAACAGGAACGACAGCGTGGCGTTCTTGTAACGCAGCGTGCTACCCACACCCAGCAGCCAGTCGGGCTCACGGTTACCGATGTAGAGGCCCTTGGCGGCATCGATGATGGGATAACCGTTCTCGTCACACACGACACGGCCTTCGGGGTCACGCACGTAGTCCTTACCCGAGATACCCGTCGATGACTCATGCAGGCGGGCAACAGGGAAGATGTCGCCATACTGGGTGCCCTGGATCTCGGTCAACTCGTTGGGCAGGTAGAGCACCTTGCTGCGGTTGAACGAGAAGTTGGCCAGGGCGGTCCATGAGAAGTCGCTGGCCTTGATGATGTCCTGATTCAACGAGATTTCCATACCATGATTCTTCAAGCTACCCTCGTTGCGGGTCTGTAGAATCACACCCGAGGCGGGCGACACGCGCACCGTCACAATCTGGTTATCGACAGTGGTCGAGTAGTAGGCAATGTCGAGGCGTGTCCAGTTGCGGAAGAAACGCAGGTCGGCGCCAATCTCCCACGACTTGGTCATCTCGGGAACGAGGTCAACGGCACGCGATGTGGTGGGATCCACACCATAGCCACCATCGGGGAAGAGGGTCCACTGCTTGTAGGTGTCGGTGAACAGGAAGGCCTGGCAGTCTTTACCCACCTTGGCCCAGTTGCCACGCAACTTGCCATAGCTGAACCAATCGTTGCTCAGGTTAAACAGTTCGCTGAAGATGACACCGGCGGTGACCGACGGATAGAAGAATGTCGTCTGCGTCGATTGCCTCAGGGTCGATGAGCCGTCCATTCGGGCGGTAGCCGAAATCTGGGCCATGCCCTTATAGTCAAAACGCAACTCGCCAAAATGGCCGTAGATGTTCCTCTTGCTGTGATACAGCGTGGGATGGTTGCTGATGAGCAGGTCGCCATTGGTGAAGTCGGTGTTGTTGAAACTGTAGAACTCACCACCCAGCTGGAAGTGCTCGTTATATATCGAGGCTTCCACGCCGCGTGTTTCCTTGTATTCCAGACCATATAGGGCACTCACGGTATAGTCCTCGGCAAAGGTGTGCTGATAGGTGGTCAGGAACTGCATGTTCAGCAACGAGCCACGTGAGGGCTGGAAACTGTATGAACCGAATTTGGACTGCATGTCCGAGAGCTTGGTCTGTACATCATCGGCCATGGGATCGACCAGGTCGCCGTCATAGATGCGAGGCACCGTATAGGAGTCATACATCGAATAACTCTTGTCATAGCCCATTTTGCCGGTAAATACCAGGTTCTTAATCGGCTCATAGCTGATCTGGCCATTGATGACAAAACGGTTGCTCTCGGTCTGGCTCCAGTCCATATAACGGCCAAAATAGGGTGAAACTGCACCGTTGATGCGCTCGGTGTCGAGCAGGTTCTCCCAGTGGTCATAATAGGCCCACCAGTTCACGTGGCCCTCCAGCGTGCGGTAGTCGCTCATGTCCTTGTTGATGCCCCAGTTGTAGATGGTGGACATCGAGTTGCCGAAGCCGCGTGACTTGCGGTTCATGAAGTTGGCGCTCAACTGGATGGTCACTTTATCGCTGGGTTTGTAGATACCCTTGATGAGGGCATTCACCTGCTTGCGGTAGTCCTTGGGGACAATACCCTGGTTGTCATAGTAAGATACCGAGGCGTAAGAGGAGAACTTCTCGGAACCGCCGCTCACGCTCACGTCATACTTTTGAAGAATACCTGTCTTGAGGAAATCCTTCAAGTTGTTGTAATAGGTGTCGTTCTCGCTCATGTAGGGGCCCCAGCCGCCGCTGCCCATGTTCTCCTTGTACATGCCCTTGGCTCCGGGGATAAACGTGCTCTGGATCTTGGGCAAGCGGTAGGGTGTATTCAACTCGAGTGACGCTGACGCCGAGACAGTGACTTCGCCATTGGTGCCACCGCTCTTGGTGGTGACCATGATGACACCGTTAGCCGCCTCCTGGCCATAGAGGGCCGATGCGGCAGCACCCTTCAGCACAGTGATGTTGTCGATGTCGTTGGGATTCATGTCGGCCAGTGTTGACGCACCGCCTCGAATGGCCATACCGTCAATGATGATCAGCGGTTCGTTGTTCATCGAGTTGTTCATCGACGAGATGGCACGGATGATGACTTGGGTTGAGGAGTTGGGCGAACTACCGCCTGTGCTCACCTGCAAGCCGGCAATCTTGCCCTGCAACGAGTTGGCAAAGTTGGTCGAACCGCCAGCGGTCACCTGTTCCTCGTCAAGGGACTGAACAGCGAAGTTCAGTTTCTTCTTCTCCTGGGTCTGGCCCATGGCGGTCACCACGACCTCGCCCAGCACCTGTGCATTGTCGTCAAGGGCGATGTTGACCTCGGTCTGTCCCGGGCCAATCTTCACGCTCTTGGGATTCATGCCCACGTAGCTCACGTCGAGCACGTCGCCGTCGCTGGCCTCGATCGAGAAACGGCCGTCGAAGTCGGTCGCCGTGCCGCGGCTCGTGCCGTGCACCTTGACCGACGCGCCGATAATCGGCTCGCCGTCGCTCGACTGCGTCACCACGCCTGTCACCACACGGGCCAGTCCCGGCAGTGACAAGAGGCTCAGGCAGAGCAGTAATAGTAACTGTTTTCTCATTATTCTTCTAGGTTTTATTGTTAGGAAATGATGATTAATCTCTCTGGGTCATTGATTGAACTACAAACATACACATTATTTTTGAAATATTAAACATCCATCCATCGTTTTAACACTAGAAATTTAAAAATTTTGGATTTAACAAGATTTTTTCAATAATTTTCACACACAAGAGAAAGAAAAATCGGCTCTTCCGAGTTTTCGGAGTTCTCCGAGATCTCAGATGAGCCGATGGCTTTTACTTGAACAGGTAGGTCGTCACGCTCTCATGACCCAGGTAGAAAGCCTTGGCCTTGATGACCTGGGGCTGAGTCTTGACGGGCACGGGAGCCGTCCAACGTGGTGACTCGATGGTGGGTTCACTGCCGTCGAGGGTATAGGTCACCAGCTCGTCGGGATACTGCGTGTTGATGAGCAGCTTGCCATCCTCAAGCTTGATGCCCGGAGGTCCCACGCGGAAATTGTAGCCCTTGCCATGCAGCAGCGGCAATTCGCGGGTTCCGATCTTGAGGTTATACTGGTGGCGGGCCTCGAAATAGGATCCGAGTTCCATCAAGTCCTTGCTCCACTCGGGCACGGCATTCCATGCCCTCTCGCTCACGCCCATCATCTTGGGCAACAGCAGGTACTGCACCTCGTCAAACGAGCGCAGCGTCTCGCCCCACAGCTGTGCCTGGACGCCGATGATGTTCTCGGGCTTCTCGAGCTGGGTCTTGCCTTTGCCTGCCGTGGCGATGTTGATGAGCGTGCCGTCAACAGCCGTGCGCGCGCTGGCATAGATGTTGGCCGGCAGTGCGCTCCAGGCGTCAAATTCATCGACCTTGCCGCCCCAGTGCAGGCCCTGCTCGTTCTGGTGCCAGCTGTAACCCATGTCCATGTAGAAGTTGGTCACGTTCGACAGCAGGACGGGATAACCGGCATTGGCCAGGCGATAAGGGACATCGCTGCGCGAGCCCACGGTGCTCCAGGCATTCACGCCGGCCACGCGCGGGGTCATCAGGGCATCATATTCGGGCGTATTGTCGAGGCCGATTTCCTGCCAACCCTCGATGCGTATCTTGCGGGCTTCGAGCAGGGCACTGATGCGCTTCAGGTAGTAGGCGTGCACGTCATGCTGGTTCTTGAGGCCCTCGCGCTGCATGAGCGCCTGCACGTCGGGGCTCTTGTCCCACGCGCCATGAGCCACCTCATCACCGCCCAGGTGGACGATCTCGAGCTTCAGCCCTGCCTCCTTGTACATCAGCTGCAACTCGCCGACCACGCGGTCGATAAAGCGGTACACGTCGTCGCTGGCGACATTGAGCACGTTGTCGTGATAGCTCTGGGCCGAGGTATAGACGCTCGCGTCCTTCTCGTCCCACAGGCGGAACTGCTCGGCCGTCGGGTTGCTCATGGCGCGGTTTTTCATCGCCACGATGGCGGCGCGGGCATGGCCGGGAGTCTCGATCTCGGGAATGATGCGGATGCCGCGTGACCAGGCATATTTCAACAAGTCGATGAACTCGGCACGGGTGAAATAGCCGTTGGCGCTCTGCGAGAGGTCATCGGGGTTGCCGTTGCCATCAAATATCTGCGCCAGGTAGCCCTTCTCGTCGAGCGTGGCGCCGCGGCGCGAGGCCACTTGGGTCAATTCGGGAAATCCGGGGATTTCCAGGCGCCAGGCCTCATCGTCGGTGAAGTGGAACTGGATGGCGTTGAACTTGTAGTAGGACAACAGGTCGATGACCCGCTTGTAGTCGGCGGGCTTGATGACGTAGTTGCGGGCGATGTCGAGCATCATGCCACGGTAGCCGAAGTCGGGCCAGTCGATGACAAAGCAATTCTGCAGCCGGTGGCCCTTGCTGTGGTCCAGAGCGGCAATCAGCGTCTTCACGCCATTGGTCAGCGCAGCCTGGGTGCGGCCCACGATGGTGATTTCGCCGTCATGCACGCGCAGGGAGTAATACTCGCGGTTATCGCTCATTTTCTTGTCCAGCAACAGGCGGATGACGGTCTTCTGGCCACTGGTGGCATAGATGCCGCGCTTCTGCAACTCACTGGTCAGCAGATTCTTGGCACGACGATAGCCACCCCACTGCAGGAACTTGCCCGTCTTGATGGTCACCAGGCTGCCCACCTGGGTGAAGCCGTCCTCGATGTCCACCTGCTTGGGTGTCGGGAAGATGTCATAGTCGTTGCCCGTGTAACCGTCGCCGAATCCGTTGATCATCTCGTTGTAGCTGTACATATAGTTGCCGTCCGGATAGGCCTTGTGGTCACGCCATTGGCCGGGCTTGTCGAGCGGCGAACGGTTGATCTCCACGGCCAGCGGATGGGCCATGTCACCGCCCAGCACCACATGGCCTCCGGCCGGCAGGTAGCACTTGTTGATAACGGCACCGCCCATCACCATGTCGATCACCAGCGAGTCGCCGGCAGCCAGGGCCTTATAGTTGGCATTGGGCTTGATGCGGTAGTAGGTTGTAGAAATTTCTTCTACATCTACCGGGCACCCGGCCGGCAGCTTCACCGAGCGGGAAAACTGGTTGAAAAAGAATTGCCAGTCGCCGGCCAGGGGCTGATTGGACACATTCTTGATAACGAAACGCGAACTGTAGTTGTTGTTCACTGTGTTGTTCTGCCCCATGTGCCAGTCCACGGCGATGGGCGACTGGGCACTCATCGTCAACGCGGCCACGGCCAGGGCAAGGGTAGTCAATAACTTGAATTTCTTCATTGCTTTATATTGTTTTGTTCTAGTATGCGGTCTAACAGATTCTCGCAGGAGTCCTCGAGCAGATCAAGCACGAGCTCAAAGCCCTCGCTGCCTTCATAGTAGGGATCCGGCACGTGGTCATAGTGCGGGTACTGACGGATGTAGTCACCCATCATCACGACCTTGTCCTGCTGCTCGATGGTAGCAGCCAGGTCGCGCAACTCGTCCACGTTGCTGGCATCCATGCCCACAATCAGGTCAAAGTCATCAAAATCTCGCGATTGCACCTTGCGGGCCCGATGCGTCAACTCATAGCCGCGCGAGCGGGCATGCACGCGCATGCGCTTGTCGGGCAAGTCACCGACGTGCCAGCCGCCCATTCCCGCCGAGTCGATATAGAAACGGTCGGTCAGGCCACGCTCATCGACCAAGCGCTGCATCACCCCCTGGGCCGCCGGCGACCGGCAGATGTTGCCCAGACACACAAAAAGCAGGTTGTATTTATCAGAATTCATTGAGACACTAAATCATTAACCCACGTCACTCAATAGATAAGAGCCGTTACAGTACTCTTTATTCAACAAATCATAGATATAGGACGGGCTCTGCTCATAAAGGCCATTTTCAACATCCGACAATTTCTGATAAGTCTCTGAACTATAGATAAAATGCAACGCGTCAATTATCGAGAGGCTGTAATCCTCGATTAAAAACTCTGTCATTTGATCCACTGCATGAGCGATCAGGAATTCTTGAAGTTGCTGCTTGCTCATATCTCTATTTAATCCTTTTCAGTAACGATATTGCCCTGGCTGTACCGAAGTAATACTGGCTATTGAGCCGCTTGTACTTCAATTGATCAGCCAATTCCTCAATGGTAAAAGAACCTTCTTGATAACGGCTCAAGAGATAAGCTACACCATCATCGGCAATAGGACCAATGACAATGTCATAATCATGTTTAAAGACTGATTCACTACGGTTTCTGTTCCTATAAATGAATTCAGCCCACTCTGCAGTCGGTCCATCAAATTTCTTGCTTTTGAGACTTGGGTCAGCCAAAAGGGCCTCATCAAACCCATACACTTGAACGATCTGCGATCCTCCATCACGTATCATGCGTTTTCGTGCCAATTCTTCGGCCTGAGTTCTGATATCGGTAAGATAAAACCCTTTACCAAAATCCTTAAAGGGATTAGATCGGCCCAGATCTATCTCATCAAAATCTATGTTTGTCCCGTGATACAGTATCATGTCAAGTGCCCTCCATTTTTCTTACAGATGACCAACAAATCATCAACAGCATCATCTATTGACTGTAAATGAATGACCGAATA
>JAFTFA010000116.1 GCA_017449785.1 Muribaculaceae bacterium
ACACTCCGTTCGACCTGCCCACCGGCATGATGGAAATCGTCGGCATCAAGCAGGTTGTGGATGTGACCTATGTCAACGCGATGGGTATGCAGTCGAGCCGGCCGTTCGAGGGCCTGAATATCGTCGTGACCCGCTACAGCGACGGCTCTGTCACGACCATGAAGGTCATCAAGTAACACAGTAGAGTCCAACCACTCCCCGATACAGGCGAGGGACCGCTCATGACGGCGGCCCCTCGCTGTTTTCCGTCCTCACCAACTTGAAAAAATAGCATCTTAGAGGCTGGGCACGGAGTATCTCCAGTGCACCGAGGAAGATCACGCCGCCCATTTTTACATCAAAAGAACCGTCCCTATTTTACCCTGGCGAGGGGCGGGGATTCGTTAATAAAACTTATTGTTGAGGGAGGCAGGCTCGGTGTTTGCGGGAATTATAGTAAATTTGCAGGTTAAAACGCAGAATTTCAAGAGAAGTCATGTCACAAGACAAGCAAAATCAGATAGAGGAGCCCGAGGTGAACTCGGGACAGCAGCAACAACAGCAAGGGAGCGACTTCGGCGGCTATGAGAAGCTGGTGACGCTCTCGCCGCGCGAGCACATCCGCCAGCGCCCCGGCATGTACATCGGCAAGCTGGGCGACGGTTCCCAGGATGACGACGGTGTCTATGTCCTCATCAAGGAGGTGATTGACAACAGCATCGACGAGTTCAACACGGGCTATGCCAAGCCGACGATCGACATCGACGTCGTTGACGGAATGGTGACCATCCGCGACTATGGCCGCGGCATCCCCCTGGACCAGGTCAAGGACGCATCCAGCAAGATGAACACCGGCGCCAAGTATGACACGCAGACCTACAAGCGCTCGGTGGGCCTGAACGGCGTCGGCATCAAGGCAGTAAATGCCCTGTCCACCGAGTTCTACATCCGCAGCGTGCGCGACGGCCAATGCTCGTCGGTCCTCTACAACGAGGGAGTTGTCAAGGAGGAGAGCGGCATCATTCCCGCTGCCGAGGGCGAGGAGAACGGCACGCTCGTGCGCTTCAAACCCGATGCGTCGATCTTCAAGAACTATGAGTTCCATGAGGACTTCATCGAGGCGATGATCAAGAACTACTCCTACCTGAACACGGGCCTGACGCTCATGCTCAACGGCAAGAAGTACCACTCGCGCAACGGCTTGAGCGACCTCGTCAAGGACAAGATGACCAACGATCCGCTGTACCCGCTCATGCACTTCACCGGCGATGACATCGAGGTGGTCATCACCCATGCCGCACAGCTGGGCGAGGAGTTCTACTCCTTTGTCAACGGGCAGCACACGACCCAAGGCGGCACACACCAGAGCGCCTTCCGCGAGGCCCTGTCAAGGACCATCAAGGAGTTCTATGGCAAGAACTTTGAGTACAGCGACATCCGCAACGGCATCGTCGCCGCCATCAGCATCAAGGTCGAGGAGCCCGTGTTCGAGTCCCAGACCAAGATCAAGCTGGGCAGCAGCATCATGTGGAAGGACGGCCCCACGATCTACAAGTACATCAACGACTTCATCAAGCGCGAACTGGACAACTACCTGCACAAAGCCCCCGAGACGGCCGAGGTACTACTGAAGAAAATCCAGGACAACGAGCGGGAGCGCAAGGCCATCGCCGGCGTGAGCAAGCAGGTGCGCGAGAATGTCAAGAAGGCCGCGTTGCACAACGACAAGCTGCGCGACTGCCGCGTCCACTTCAACGATGCACGCGCGCCCAAGGACAATGACCGCCGCGACGACAGTTCGATTTTCATCACCGAGGGCCTCTCGGCCAGCGGCTCGATCACCAAGATACGCGACGTGGAGACCCAAGCCGTGTTCTCGCTACGAGGCAAGCCGCTGAACACCTACGGCATGGACCCCAAGAAGGTCATCACCAACGTCGAGTTTGCCCTGCTGCAGGCCGCGCTCAACATCGAGGACGGCATCGACGGGCTGCGCTACAACAAGGTCATCATCGCCACCGATGCCGATGTTGACGGCATGCACATCCGCCTGCTGCTGCTGACCTATTTCCTGCAATTCTGCCCCGAACTGATCAAGACGGGACACCTGTACATCCTGCAGACACCGCTCTTCCGCGTGCTCAACAAGAAGGAAGCCAAGCGCAAGAACCGCAGTGCCAAGCGCGAGGCCAAGCCCCAGAAGGTCGAGACCTACTACTGCTACAATGACGAGGAACGCCTGGCGGCCCTCAACAAGCTGGGCGATGCCGCCGAGATCACCCGATTCAAGGGCCTGGGCGAAATCTCGCCCGACGAGTTCAAGGACTTTATCGGCCCCGAGATGAGGCTGGACCGCGTGCAGTTGCGCAAGGAGGACTCCGTCAAGCAGATGCTGGCCTTCTTCATGGGCAAGAACACGATGGAACGCCAGGGATTTATTATTGACAACCTAGTAAACGAGGATGATGAAGACATCACAGTTCATTGACAATAAGGAGCAGCGCGTGGCACTGTTCCCCGGGTCGTTTGACCCCTTTACCCGTGGCCACGAATCCATCGTGAGGCGTGCCTTGCCGCTGTTTGACAAACTGGTCATCGCCATTGGCATGAATGCCGACAAGCGCTCGTTCATGAGCATGGACCAGCGCCGGGCATGGATCGAGAGCGTCTTCAAAGACGATCAGCGCGTCGAGGTAGTCACCTATACAGGGCTGACCGTCGATGTCGCCCGCGAGGTGGGGGCGCAGTTCATCGTGCGCGGCGTGCGCCTGATCCAGGACTTCGAGAACGAGAAGCACCTGGCCGAGGTGAACCGCGACCTGACGGGCATCGAGACCATTCTGCTCTACACGTTGCCCGAGTACAGCCACATCAGCAGCAGCATCGTGCGCGAGCTGCATCGCTATGGCCAGGACGTGAGCCAGTATCTGCCCGAGGGGCTCCACTTGAAGGAGTTTGGTGTGAATTAGAAATTAGAAATCAGGAGTAATCATCAATTTCATGAAGAAGATATTAGTGGCCATCGCCATGGGCATGGCCCTGTCACTGACTGTTGCCGCCCAGCGGACAATGCCCCAGGCGATGCAGAAGCTGTTGAACGCCGAGTATGCCATCTCGTCGCTCTATGTTGACTCGGTCAACGAGGACAAGCTGGTCGAGGATGCCATCAAGGGCATGCTCGAGAATCTGGACCCCCACTCGTCCTATACCGATGCCAAGGAGACCAAGGAACTGGAGGAGCCCCTGCAGGGTGAGTTCAGCGGCGTGGGCATCCAGTTCAACATGAACAAGGACACCCTCTATGTCATCCAGACCGTTCCCGGCGGCCCCAGTGAGCGCGTCGGCGTGCTGGCGGGTGACCGCATCATCTATGTCAACGACACGGTCATCGCTGGCGTGAAAATGAAGAACAGCGACATCCAGAAGCGCCTGCGCGGCAAGAAGGGCACCCATGTCACCATCAAGGTGAAACGCCCTGGCGTGAAGGAGCTCATCACCTTCCGCATCACGCGTGACAACATCCCCGTACACAGCATCGACGCCACCTACATGATGGACGAGTGCACGGGCTACTTGAGGATTTCGCGATTCGGTGCCAAGACCCACGAGGAGATGATGGATGCCCTCAAGAAGCTGAAGAAGCAGGGCATGACGCAACTCATCATGGACTTGAGCGACAACGGCGGCGGCTACCTCAATGCCGCCATCGACATGTGCAACGAGTTCCTGGATCGCGGCCAGCTCATGGTCTATACCGAGGGTGAGAATGCGCCCCGCAACGAGGCCAACGCCAATGGCTGGGGTGAATACAAGGACCTGCACATGGTCGTCATCGTCAACCAGTATTCGGCATCAGCAGCCGAGATTTTTGCCGGTGCCATGCAGGATTGGGACCGCGCCGTGATCGTGGGCCGCAGGTCATTCGGCAAGGGACTGGTACAGAGGCCGTTCAAGTTTGAAGACGGCTCGATGATGCGCCTGACGGTGGCCCGCTACTACACGCCCAGTGGCCGTTGCATCCAGAAGCCCTACAACCGCGGTGACAAGAAGGCCTATGAGAAAGAATTGCTCGACCGCGCCAACGTGGGCGAGTACTACAGCCTAGACAGCATCCAGTTCAACGACACACTGCGCTACACCACGCGCCTGAACGGCCGCACCATCTATGGCGGCGGTGGCGTGATGCCCGACGTGTATGTCCCCATCGACACCTCGGAGTATTCCACCTACTACCGCGACCTGACCGCCAAGGGCCTCATCAACCAGTTTGCCATCAAGTATGTGGACAAGAACCGCAAGTCCATCGGCAAGCAGTTCAAGAACGTCAAGGACTTTGACCGGGGCTTTGTCGTGACCGACGAGATGATGCGTGACCTCATCGCGATGGGAGAGCAGGACAGCGTGAAATATGATGAGGAAAAATACCGAACCAGCGAACAATTGCTCAAGGCCATCGTCAAGGGCCTGATTGCACGCGACGTCTATGGCGACCCGGGAGCCTATAGCGTCGTCATCAACCACCGCAACCGCGACGTCCAGGCGGCCTACGAGGTGCTGAACGACCGCGACCGCTACAACCGCCTGCTGCTCGAGGGCAATCCCGAGTATGAGCGCCTGGTGAAGCGCCACAACAACCAATAATACGTTTTCCAGCCGCAGTCCAGCCAATCGGACCACAAGATAAACAGAGGCGCAAGGAAAAAACCTTGCGCCTCTGTTTATCTTGTGTATCTTACTGTCCAGGGAGAGGGGGCGGAGTCGTCATATCGTCGCCGCCATTGAAGGGCGGTGGCGTCATGCGTGACTGGTCAATGCGTTGTAGGGTGTCGATGCGGCGCATCGTGGCCTTGTATATCCAGAAGACAAGGCCGACAAACAAGATGTTGATGACTACCGACAGGGCCGGATAGATGCCCTCGCTGAAGGCCAGCGCATCATAGACCCAGTGGATGACCACGGGCACGGCCAGGATGCACACGGCGGTAATGGTCGACCGGTCGCCAAAGTGGCGCTTG
>JAFTFA010000117.1 GCA_017449785.1 Muribaculaceae bacterium
CTGATTGGTGTAGAAGTGGCCCTTGCCGTTGAAGATGTCTTCCAGACCGAAGTCAAAGTATCCGTTGACGCTGTCGTTGCGCGTCTGGGCAAAAAAGCCGATCAACGCGCCGTCAAAGAACTCGCGCACGGGCTTCATCTCGTAGGCATACCCCTCGGTCTGCTCATAGTCGAGCATCTTCATGTAGAGAATGCCGTCAATGACGCCGATGCGTATCATCTTGTTGTCATACTGGTAGATATACTCACCCTCGTAGAGCTCGGGAGCCTGGCCCATCGAGTTGGCAAACGAACTGATCTGGCGGACAACGCCGTCGGGGTCGGTCGAGCGGGTGGCCAGTACCATGTTCCATTCACCCTCCAGATGCGGGTCGCGGGCCAGACCGATCGTGAACGGGCCGTCAACGGTCGCGAGAATGCTGGCCAGGTCGATGCGGCCGATGTAGGGTATCTTGCCGAAGACGCCCAACAGCTGCTGGATCTGCTTGAGCTTGACGAAGTTGTCACCCTTGACACACATCGTGAAGATGTAGTCCATCGAGTTGGGGATGGCCTTGAGCACGTCATCGCTGGGCTTGCCCAGGGTGGAATTGAGCAACTGGGCATACTCGCTGTTCTCGCCGGCTTTGATGCGTGTGGTCATCTGGACCTGTTCCTCATCGAGCTCGATGGCACAGGTCACGGCATCGATGTCACTCTCGGTGAAGATGCCGATGAGCGGCATCTTCTGGGAAATCTCGCGATAGACTTCGCTCTTGTTGAGGATGGTCTTGAGGCCCTTGCCTTGCATCCAGGCGTTGATGGCGGCATCCTTGTTGTGGAGGACATCGATCGCCTCCTTGTTCTCGGTGATACTGGTTGAGGTCTTGGACAGGATGCTGCGAGCAGCACGGGCAGCACGAGAAACCTCCATGGCCTTGTTGACGGTGCCGATGAGCAGCACCTTGCCGTCGATGGCATAGAGGTTGTCGCCGACGTACATGCAGTCCAGTCCTTCGACCTTATTGAAGTCGCCGCCGACGCGCAGGGTGAGTGTCTTGCGCGCCTTGTCGGGATCGTCGAGCGAAGCGATGATCACGCGCCCGAAGGTCTTCACCGTGAAGAAGGCATAGGCCTTGCAGTCGGTGTCCAGTCCCAGTTGCGGCAAGTCATTGAGCATGATGCACAGGGGAGAAGTGTCATTCTCGTCCACCGTCTGCTGCAACGATTCGGGCAGCACGATTTTGCCGTCATCAATCATTCCGGCCCGCTTGAGGATGTGGGGAACATCCAGGCTCACCACGCCTGTAGCGTCGGCAGGAATCATTTTCTCGAGTCCGTCACTGGCGCAGCCGGTCATCATCAACACGAGCAGCGCCACTGCCGTCAAATTTTTCAGCCATCTCTTGAGCATGACTATTGTCATCGTTTTATTGATTAAACATGGTTAGATTGTGGCATTCATCCACAATTCAAGGCACAAAGTTACGACAACTTTACCATAATACGGATAAAAATGAAGGTAACTTTTATCGTCAAAGTCACTATTATTGATAGTTAATGTATTTTTTTATACTGGAATACTAGCAGATTCAAAAAATAGTATTAAATTTGAACATTCAAATTTTTGACCTTAATTACAAATCCAATAACCAAACAAGGAAGTAAATATGGACGATATCACTGATATTCTGAGGGAGCTGCTTGATCGCTACAGTAATACTCCTGAGTTGGACGAGGAGTTTGACCGCATGATGCGAGAGGACGAGGATTTCGTCAAGGAATACACCGTCTGGTGTGAAGAGAACGGCTACACCGTCAGGGACGGCTACCGCGACTTCATCAATGAAATCATTGAGTCTCAGGACTCTTATTGGGATAATTATCAAGAATTTGGAAACAACATTTAATACCGCAGGAAGAATCATCACGAGATAATGTACCATAACAATAAGAGAAACCGCAGTTTTGCTGCCGAGTGGGACCAGCAGGACGGCATACTCGTCGCGTGGCCTCATGCCGGCACTGACTGGGCTTACATGCTCGACGAGGTGACGGCTTGCTATGTAGAAATGTGCAAAGCCATCCTCCAGGATGACGAGCGGCTGGTCATTGTCGCGCCCGATGCCGACGACGTGCGCTCGGCACTCGGTGCCGATGTGGACTGGAGCCGCATCGACATCGCCGAACTGCCGACCAACGACACGTGGGTGCGCGACTATGGTCCCATCACCGTGTGGCGCGGCGGAGGCATGGTGCTGGCCGACTTCACCTTCAATGCCTGGGGCATGAAATTTGCCGCTGACTGTGACAATCTGGTCACTTCGCGGCTCAATGACCGTGGCACCTTCCAGCTGCCGCTGCTCAACAACCGCGACCTGGTGCTTGAAGGCGGCTCGATCGAGACCGATGGCAACGGCACCGTGATGACAACCACGTGCTGCCTGACGGCTCCTAACCGCAATGACGCCCTCTCCCGCGAACAGTTGGAGCAGGCATTGCTCGACCGACTGGGCTGCATCAAGATGCTGTGGCTGGAGCATGGCGAACTCGCGGGCGATGACACCGACGGGCACATTGACACGCTGGCGCGCTTTGCCCCTGGGGGAATCATCCTCTACAACGGCTGCGACGACCCCGAGGACGAACACTTCGAGACCCTGATGAAGATGGAAGAGGACCTCAAGCAGTTCACCGACGTGGACGGCAACCATTACCACCTCGTCAAATTGCCACTGCCCGATGCCATCTATGACGAAATCTCGCGCCTGCCAGCCACCTATGCTAACTTCCTGGTGACGAACCACCAGGTGCTCGTGCCTGTCTATGGCCAGCCCGAGAAGGACCTCAAGGCATGTCAACTCATCGGCGAGGCATTCCCCGGCCGTCGTGTCATCGGCATTGACTGTCGTCCCCTCGTCTGCCAGCACGGGTCCTTGCACTGCGCCACCATGCAGTTGCCCAAAGGCTCACTTAACCCTGAAAACAAGAACTGACACAGAAAACGAAAATATGAAAATCGGTATCATCCAACAGAGTAACACCAGCGACGTTGCGGCCAACCGCCAGTCGCTCATCAATAAGATAAAACAACTGGCAGGCCAGGGTGCGCAACTCGTCGTGTTGCCCGAGCTGCACGACTCGCTCTACTTCTGCCAAGTGGAGAGCGTCGATAATTTTGACCTGGCAGTGACCATTCCCGGTGAGGTGACCGAGGAATATGCTGCAGTGGCGCGCGAGTGCGGCATCGTGCTCGTGACGTCGCTCTTTGAGAAACGGGCGGCAGGCCTCTACCACAACACGGCGGTCGTGTTTGACACCGACGGCAGCGTGGCAGGCCGGTACCGCAAGATGCACATTCCCGATGATCCTGCCTACTATGAAAAATTCTATTTCACGCCAGGTGACTTGGGATTTGAGCCCATCCAGACATCGTTGGGCAAATTGGGCCTGATGGTCTGCTGGGACCAGTGGTATCCCGAGGGCGCACGCTTAATGGCACTGCGCGGTGCCGAGCTGCTCATCTACCCAACCGCTATCGGCTATGAGAGCAGTGACACCCCCGACGAACAGGAACGGCAGCGCGAGGCGTGGACAACCGTGCAGCGCGGTCACGCCGTGGCCAACGGCTTGCACGTCATTACCGTCAATCGCGTGGGACACGAGCCTGATCCGTCAGGCCAGACACGCGGCATCCAGTTCTGGGGCAGCAGTTTTGTCGCCGGGCCACAAGGTGAACTCATTTATCGGGCCCCCAAGGACAAGGAAGAAACCCAGGTCATCGACATCGACATGGAGCGCAGCGAGCAAGTGAGGCGTTGGTGGCCCTTCCTGCGCGACAGGCGCATCGAGTGCTATGGCGACATCAACAAGCGATTCCTCGATTGAGATACCGTGGGCTGGCGCCCACGGTGAGGAGGGAGGAGTGAGGAGAGAGGAGAGAGGAGTGAGTAGAGAAACGACAATGGGTTGCGCAAAAAACGCAGCCCATTGTCGTTTTGGTAATCATCGTTTGGTTATGCTTGGCCCTCGCCGCTGTCCTTGGGTCCGAAGGTGTTCTTGAGAAAATCTTCCACTTTGCTCTTCACGTCATCGGCAGCCTTGGCAGCATCGTCGAGCGCGTCCTTAGCCTTGTCAAGCACGTTGGGCTCGCCTTCCTTGGGCTCAAAGGCTTCCTTGGCCTTCTGGCTCAAGTCCTGGGCCATCTCGCTGGCAGCAGCCGTGCCTTGATCTACAAAGTCCTTGGCCTTGTCCATCATCTCGCCTGCAGCGGCAGCTCCCTCGCCAAACATTTCCTTGGCCTTGTCCAAGAGACTGGGCTCACCTTCCTTGGCCTCAAACATCTCCTTGGCTTTCTCCAGGAAGTCGTTGCCCATCTCGCCGGCGGCAGCGGTGCCCTTGTCCATCATCTCCTTGAGCTGATCGAGCACACCGGCCTCGCCGTCCTTGCCGTCAAACAATTCTTTGGCTTTGTCAAAGATGCTGGGATCGCCGTCCTTGCCCTCGAGCATTCCCTTGAGCTTGTCAAACACGTTGCCCTCGCCGGTTGTGGCATCGTCGATCATGCCCTTCAATTGGTCAAAGATGCTTGCGCCCTCGTTCTTTACTTCGTTAGCTGCCTGCTCGGCATTCTTCATTTCTTCATCCATGATAATACAACCTGTATTTAGTGATGTGGTTATGTGCCTACTCCCTTTCAAGCGTTTCGGCTTCCTCTGTGCCCTACAAAGTTACACAATATTTATAAAACCACAACTACTCATCGATATTTTTTTGCTTGCGGGAGAGGCTGGCCTTGAGGCGTTTCCAGCCCTCGACGCCCAGGATGGTGAGACCGCCGTACTGGAACGTCTTGGCAAGCCCGAAAAAGATGAACCACAGTGCGCCCTTGGCCTCGGTGCTGATGGGGAGTGCCATCTGGGCGAACGAGAAGATGTAGCACGGCACACACAGGGCCAGCACGATCACGCCAGTGCGGAACGAGAGCCCTGCCAGCCAGCGCTTCACGGCGCTTAACGCCCGCTTCATGCGACCCGGCGACGAATCTGGAGATGTCTTGGGATTGTCCATAACAAAAATTGATTGACCGATTGACTGGAAACAAAATAAGGGCCGCGGCTGTGGAGTGTGCCCCGGTCCTTGATTTTGTTAACAGAATGTGTTGTAAGAGGATATTAAGCCTCCTTCTTGACAATGCGGCGCTCCTTGATGCGAGCCTTCTTACCGGTGAGACCACGCAGGTAGTACAGCTTGGCACGACGCACCTTACCATGCTTGTTGATAACGATGCTGTCGATGAACGGAGACTCGAGCGGGAAAATGCGCTCTACACCGATGTTGTCACTGATCTTGCGAACGGTGAAACGCTTCTTCTCACCCTCGCCATTGATCTTAATCACCACACCACGGTACTGCTGGATACGCTCCTTGTTACCCTCCTTGATGCGGTATGCTACCGTGATTGTGTCACCCGGGAAAAACTGCGGGTGCTGCTTGTTTGTAGCAAATGCTTGTTCTGCAACTTTAATCAAGTCCATTTCTCAATGATTTAAATTGTTAATAATCACTCCGCAATATACACAAGCCACTCTATTTCTTGTCAGAGATTACGAAAAGCGGGGCAAAGGTAGTACAATTTCTTGAAATGGCAATGAAAAATCGACGTTTTTTTCTTTTGGTGCCTTGGGTGAAAGTATAGCAAGGCCAGGGGCCAGACTATCACTAGCCCCGAGTCGCACAGCCTGAACCACGTTATTTGGAGCGAGGCGGAGCCTCGCAATACATCGACGGGGAAGTGGCGGGCTGGTGGGGCGGAAGTGTTAATGAAGTGTTAAAATCGGGGTGAGGGTTGTTGTTATCTTGTTGTGATGCAGGATGTTGAGGTTGTAGAGAGCGAGGCGGAGCCTCGCAAAACTCCGACGAGGGGGCAGTGGGAAGGGGAGAGACGGCTGAAGGGCGGGATGATACGAGCCGGTGGCTCGCACTACTGGGACGGGACCGACAGAAGGGATTGTTGACGGGGCGATGGGTCGCCGTCAGTCGATGGAGAGGAGCCGGTTGATGAGCATCGACACGTCACGGATGTTCACGATGCCGTCCTGGTTGATGTCATTGCGCGGGAGGTAAAATCAATAATACTTTTACCTTTTTCATGTTATTAATTTTAATTATTTCAAAGAATTAGAACAATAGCAAAACGAGTCTCAAAAAAGGAACCATAAGGCACCCTTTTTTGAACTACACAACACGGTATCAGTTACCTGTTAATCGAGGTATTGTTTGATATAGAGCTCGCAGTTGGCTACCAGCGTGTCATACCACTGCTGACCGTAACGCTCGATGAGAGGCTCTTTCAGGAATTGGTAAAGGCGTATTTTTTCACGTCGTCCCAGCACCTCGGCACACTTGCAGATTTTCCAGCGGTCATAATTGACTGCCTCATAGCCAGGATATTTCTTGATGCGCACGGGATAGAGATAACAGGACATGGGTTTGCGCCAGTTGATGCGTCCCTCGCGATAGGCCTTCTCGATGGCGCAGAGGCACATGCCGCCGCGCTCATAGGTCGTGAACACGCAGTTGGCGCCGCCCACGAGCTGTGTCACCAGTTCGCCCTCGACGTCAACCATGGCGACACCATGCTCCTTGATCTGTTGTTGTGCTTGTGGCAACAGGTCGTCCCACACTTCGGGCAGGACTTCCTTGAGTCGTTGATACTCGTCCTCGGTCAATGGCGCTCCCGAGTCGCCCTCGATGCAGCAGGCACCCAGACAGGTGTCCAGGTCGCAGCAGAAGAACCGCTCGACCAACTCCAGGCTCACCAGTGTTCCGTCTATGTCAAACATGATATCTGATTATTATCGTGTAGTGTTATGTGTCTGAGGTTTATTCATTCTCGACCAGCGATGACAGGGTGCGCTCCAGATCGGTGCTTGACAGTCCCAAGTGGAGTTCACCCTTGTGGGCGTAGGAGATTTTCCCGGTCTCCTCGCTCACGACGATGGCAATGGCGTCGGTGGCCTGGGCGATACCTTTGGCCGACCGGTGGCGCAATCCTAGGTAGCGAGGGATATTGGTGTCATGGGACACGGGCAGGATGCAGCCGGCACTCATGATCTTGCTGCCGTTGATGATGAGGGCACCATCGTGCAGCGGGCTGTTCTTGAAGAAGATGTTCTCGATCAGGCGTGAGTTGATGTCGGCATTGATGATGTCTCCCGTGCGCTCATAGTCGGTGAGCGGTATCGTGCGCTGCACGACAATCAAGGCGCCTGTCTTGGTCTTGGCCATATTCATGCAGGCATACACCACGGGTAAGATCCACTTCTTGGCATCATCGACCTCGCTCTTGCTCTTGAACAGTTTCTCAAAAAACTTGAGCCCTCGTCTAGAGCCGAGCTCGGTCAAGAAACGCTTGATCTCGTCCTGGAACAGAATCACCAGGATAAACAAGCCGATGTCGATGAACTTGTCCATGATGGTGCCGATGAGGCGCATGTCCATCATCTTGTACATCACCACCCATGCTACCACAAAGGCCAACACGCCGACAAAGATGTCGAGCGATCCCGAGTCCTTCATCGTGCGGTAGAGGTAGAACAGCAAGGTTGCCACCAGCAGGATGTCAATCAGGTCCTTGATGCTGAAAAGTGCGAATAGTGAACTTCCCATGTCCTTATATTGTGAACTGTTGTTTTAATTGAGTATCATTTCATTTTCTCGCCCGTTGTGGCGGGACTGTTGTCGCGCAGGAGTATCGTGAGCTTCACGGCCTCGGCTGCCGCCTTGACGTCGTGCACGCGCAGGATGTGGGCACCCTGCAGCAGTGCGACGGTGTTGATGACGGTTGTGCCGTTGAGGGCCTCATCGGCCGTGCAGCCCAGCGGCGTGTAGATCATGCGCTTGCGCGACACGCCGACGAGCAGCGGGGCCTCCAGAGCATGGAAATCAGCGAGGCGGGCCAGCATTTCATAGTTCTGGTCGGTCGTTTTGGCAAAGCCGAAGCCGGGGTCGGCGATGACATCGGCGATGCCCAGTTGATGCAGTTCATCGATGCGTTGCGCCATCCACTTGATGACTTCGGCCGTCACGTCTTGGTAGTCGGTCATCGATGCCATGGTCTCGGGGGTGCCGCGCATGTGCATGAGTACATAGGGCACCTGGAGCCTTGCCACCGTCGTGAACATGTCCTCGTCGATCGTGCCGCCCGAGATGTCGTTGATGATATCGGCATCCAGGTCCTCGACACAACGTCGCGCGACATCTGCCCGGTAGGTGTCCACCGACAGGATCACGCCAGGAAACTCGCGCTTGATGGCCACGAGCGCCCATTGCAGGCGTTGCATTTCTTGCTGGGCGTCAACCTGGCCGCTGCCCGGACGGGTTGAGCAGGCACCCACGTCAATGACGTCGGCGCCATCGGTAACCATCTGCCGCACGCGGTCGATGAGAGCCCGCTCGTCGTTGACTCGACTGCCGCTGTAGAACGAGTCGGGCGTGACGTTGACAATGCCCATCACCCACGGCCGGTCGATGGTCACTGGCCGCCCTTTCAGGTTCAGGCTATATGTCTTGAAAGGATGCATCATCAAGTAAATCGCATTTTAGAATGCAAAGTTACGAAAGATTTCCGAAAAATGCCTTACCTTTGCCTTAGTAAATAGAAACACATGGAAACAATGACACATGGCAATGGTATCGAGCGCGCGCCCATCGGCGTGTTTGACTCGGGATTCGGCGGATTGACGATATTGCGTGACATCAGGCGCGTGCTGCCGCAGTATGACTACCTGTTCGTCGGCGACAACGCACGGGCGCCCTATGGCACACGGTCGCGCGAATTGGTCTATGAGTTCACCCTGCAGGCGGTCAAGCACCTGTTTGCACAGGGGTGCCACCTCATCATCCTGGCCTGCAATACCGCGTCGGCCGAGGCCCTGCGCACCATCCAGCAGAATGATCTGCCGCTCATTGCGCCCGACAGGCGTGTGCTGGGCGTGGTGCGGCCCACGGTAGAGAAGGTGGGTGAATTGACCCGATCGCGGCACATCGGCGTGTTCGGCACGCCGGGAACCATCGCCAGCCGCAGCTATAACATTGAGATTGAGGGCATGTACCCCGACTGCAAGGTCCATGGCCATGCCTGCCCCATGTGGGTGCCGCTGGTCGAGAACCGCGAGAGCAATGGCGACGGTGCCGACTATTTTGTCAAGAAGGACATCGACCTGCTGATGCAGGATTGTCCCGACATTGACACCGTTATCCTGGGATGCACCCACTATCCCTTGCTCATCGACAAGATCAATCGCTATAAACCCGCCGGCGTGAACATCATCCAGCAGGGCCCCATTGTGGCCGACAGCCTTGCCGACTATCTGCAACGCCATCCCGAGATTGAGCGCCATTGCAGCCAGGGCGGCACTTGCCGCTACTTCACCACCGAGGATCCCGACCACTTCTCGCCGCTGGCCAGCGTGTTTGTCAACGAGCCGGTCAACGCCCACCGCATCATTCTGTAGCACAATCCGATTGTTAGATACACTATAATAACTCGGGGGCAACAGATCATCACGATCATGTTGTCCCCGAGTTGTGGTGATGTTGTCCGACGAAGGGAAAATGGATCAGCGGTGGTTGGTGCGGAGCTGGAAGGAGCGCATGGTGTAGAGTTTGTCGCCGTCCGAGAAACCGATGGAGAAGTCGGCGGTGTTCTTGGTGGCAATGACCTCGCTCTGGTAGCGGATGGCCTTGCCGGGACCCAATTCCTTGACGATGGCTGTGGGCGATAGATAAATCTGCTTGGTGCCCGAGACTGTGATCACGGGGGCGATGTCATAGACGTAGTCGCGGCCCGTGTTGCGCATGATGAAGACAAGCTTGGCGTGCTCATCGGCATCAAGGGCACGATTGTTGTTCTCATCGACGAAGCGCAGTTCCTCGATCTCGATGTTGGCAAAGGGGCTGTAGGCGTTGTTCTGGCGGTAATCGTCCATGCCGTAGTCATAGTAGTAGTCCGATGAGCGGTAATTGCCGTCGTCGGTCTTGGGGGCTGTTGCCGCGGCACCGATGATACCGCCCACCGCCATGCCGACGACAGTGCCCAGGTTGCTGCCGCGAGGGCCGTCGGTAATGCCGCCGATAGCCGAGCCGAACATGCCGCCCAGCGAGGCACCGGTTGTTGCACCATAGAATTGACTCATCGACTGGCAACTTGACATCAACAGGGCGGTTGCCGTGAGAGCTACAAAAACAGTCTTTTTCATCTTTAGTACCTTGATTGATTTTAGAGTTTAATGCTGCTAAAGTACTCATTTGCAAGAACTGTGCCAAATCTTTTCGACCAAAAGGCCGACAACCACTACCAATCGGCCCATTCCCTGAAACGATCAGGTGCTTATCAACTTCCCCCCCTAAGACTAGTGCTGTCGCAGGGTGATGCGCTGCAAGACGATGACGATATTGCCCTTGTTGTCGAGCAGGGCCATCTCATGCTGGTTGATGCGCTTGCACGATTCGGTGCTTTCCAGGGCTAGCAGCAGGGCGGTCTCGTTGTCGATTTTCTCGCAGTAGTGGTCATCAGACCGCAGATCCTCAAACTGGATGGCCATGTCCTTGGTCGGGTCCAGAGTGATGATGCCGTTGATGATGTTGCAGCCCGTGTCGCCGTGGATGGTCTGCATCACGGCGTCGATGACCAGGCGCATGTTGAGCTCACTGACGTTCTCGTTGTCAATTTCCTTGACTAGCCAGGCACCATTCATCGCATCCAGGTTGTGTCGCTTGAGCACCAGCACCACATTGCCCTTGGAGTTCATCAGGTTCAGGTACTGGGCGTTATACTGTGCCTGGAGCGTGTAGCGCCGGGTGTCGGCCAGGGCATGCATGATGGTCTTCTCGTTGGTGACGTTACGGCATGATTCCCCGGTC
>JAFTFA010000118.1 GCA_017449785.1 Muribaculaceae bacterium
GTTCGGGCAGATGAAGAACAACATGCAATACAAGCGCTTCCGCCACTTCGGCAAAGACAAGGTCACCATGGACTTTGCCTTCTTCGCCATCGCCTTCAACATCAAGAAAATGGCCGCAAAAATCGCAAAATCCGCCTGAAATCGCGGAATTACCCCCATTTTTGCCATTTTGCCGTCACAGCTCGGTCTTTACCTCATGAGAATCGAGCGTACAGACAAAACAAAGAAAAAACAGCCGCCTGAAAAATATCCCATTCTCAGGCGGTTGATTTGCAAAGAGGGTGAGCCATAACTGAATTATGACACACCCTCATGGTTTGAGATAAAAAAGTGAAAAAATATTGCAAAAAATCAGAGTTTATTAATTTTGTTTTATAGAAAATGTCTAACTTTGTAAGCCAAACTTAATAAACCCACCCAATTCTTATTAAATATAATTTATATGAGTATCAGAAAAGATGTCATCAAACAGTGCCTGATTAGCAAGCAGCGCGAGGTGGATGAGGCGATGATTGTGAACCGTCCCATAGAATTCGAAGAGAATGGCAACTATGTAATAGTTGGCGTGAGACATGCAGGTAAGTCGTACCTGCTGTATCAACGTGTGCGACAACTACAGGCTGCAGGAAAAGGATGGGACGAGATTCTGTTTGTGGACTTTGAGGATGAGCGACTGGCAGAATTCCAGACGGAAGACTTCAACAGTCTGCTAGAGGCCCATCTGGAACTATATGGCAAGAAGCCTGTGGTATTCCTTGACGAGGTGCAGAACATTCCGCACTGGGATAAGTTTGTGCGGAGGTTGACTGATGCGAAATATAGGGTCTACGTGACGGGCAGCAATGCGAAGATGCTGAGCAAGGAGGTGGCAACTACGCTGGGCGGACGGTTCTTTATCTATGATGCGTACCCATATTCATTCAAAGAGTATCTGGCAGCGCAGCAGGTGGATCTGAAAGAGCATTGGGAGTATGACACGATTCAGAGAAGCGAAGTGAAGCGACATCTGAATGAGTACTTCTATTACGGTGGCCTGCCAGAGATCCTGTCGTTTAAGAACAAGCGGGCTATGCTTTCGAGTTTGTACCAGAAGATCTACCTGGGTGACATCTGTGCCCGAAACAACATTAAGAACGACAGGGTGCTGAACATCCTGATCAAAAAGATGGCAGAGAGCGTGAAGCAGCCGTTGTCGTATAATAGACTGAGGAACGTGATAGTGGCAACAGGGTCGCCCATCAGTGTACCTACTACGATAGACTATGCTGGATATGCTGCAGACAGTTGGCTGATATTACCCATGCAAAATGAGGTAGGCAAACTGACAGAGAAGGAATCGCAAAAGAAATATTACTTTATAGACAATGGCTTACTGAACCTCTTCCTGATGAATTCCGAATCATCGCTGCTGGAGAATATGGTAGCAGTGGAACTCTGTAGACGGTATGGTAAAGAAAATGTTTATTATATGAATGCAGAAAAGGAAATTGACTTTATTATACCCGAAGGGAAGCTGGCCATACAAGTGTCATACAGCATAAAAGATCAGATAACGTGGGAGAGAGAAGTGCAACCGCTGGTGAAATATTCAAAAGGACATCAAGATTGGAAGTGTATGCTCATTACTTACGATGAGGAGAGCACGGAAGACGGAATACCCGTGGTGCCAGTGTGGAAATGGCTGATGGACGTGTGACATAGGGAGAGGAGCAGAACATACTTCGTGAGAAATTACGAATCTATGGAAATTAGGATTAACGGAAACTAGAAGTAAGAGAAATATGAATAACTCGGAAAAATATAAGGAGAATTACAATAAGCTGACCGCTATTGGAAGAGCTATATACTATGGCTTTATCTGTGAATTAAAAGAGCATGAGGCTATTATTGGCTCATATAAAAAGCTAAGCAAAAAACTCCTTGAGTTAGGAGAAGAAAACCTATTCTCGCTAACCTACCATAGGTGGTATAATGAGTGTTTGCGGTTAATTAAACAGTTGATACCAGAACGATTGGATGACTTTGTTGGCTATCCACAACAAAAAAACAAGAGCCAACAAAGGAAGATATTGAGGACTTGATAGATAGGAATGATAAGATTCTTCATGAGGTTTTATAGGCGATAAAATAGTTGGTATATGGATAGAAATGCGTTAGACTGGTTGTTCACAACTGCACCACAAGCATTGGCTGCGCTTGTGGGTTTGATATTTGCTGGAGTCGCTTTTATACAGGGGGCTATCGATAAAGAAGCGGGGCAGGATGACTCCAGAGCGGATATTTGTAATGAGATGAAACGAGTAATACATGCTAACATGAAGTGGCTATTCTGGTTGGCGGGCATCTCCATCGTTTTAGACTTTATACTAATAGTTTTCAATCCAGTTGAAGATGGATTACGCGTATCCCTAAATGGTTCTTTTGATCCTTATCTGTTAATAGCCGGTATTATTATCCTACTGAATGTTATAACTCTGGTCTTTTCACTGTGGTTCATCATTAATGTAGCCAAACCAGATTTTTTCGAAAAAACTGTGGCCAAATTATCTAAAGATGTAAACGATGGTGATGTAGAGGTTAAGGATTTTGTGATGGACTATATTGAGATGGAGAAATCGCTACGTGCTTTGCCAATCTTTAAGGTACCACAAGGAGAAAAACAGCCATCAGTTACTGAAATGCTAAAAGAGCTGAAATATCGACAGTTTATGGAGACGCAGGACGTTGATAGGCTTTTCGCATTAACACGTTTAAGAAATTTGATTATGCATGGGGCAGACATAACCCATGTGGAAAGGAGTAACTCTAACGATTTGAAGAAGTATAAAAAGATGTTGGATGAGTTAAAGGATAACTTGTAAAGTTGAGGTAGGAAAATAAAAATGGTTAGCTATTATAACGAGGTCGTGGAGTTATGAGCAAAACAATATATTACCTTGGTGCTGGAGCCAGTTATGGCAGAAGGGATGAGGATAAGAAGATTATAGAAGGTCTCCCCGTTGTGTCGGAGATACCGGAGCAGTTCGCTTTATTTCGAACCTATATAGAGACGGTTGTGATACCTTCTGATAGCGAGATGGTATTTCAAAACACTTACAGGCAGTCTGCATCCAATATAGAATCAGAGAGACGTGACATGCTCTATGATATTGATCAACTCATCAAAGGAATTCAAGAACACGCCACAATTGATACATATGCACGTAAACTCTATTTGACAGGCAGGGAGAGTGAATTCAAAAAACTAAAATCCGTCTTGTGCGCTTTCTTCGTATGGGCGCAACTGGTTTACAAACCTGATGGCAGATACGATACTTTTCTGGCAAATGTGCTTGAAGAGGGGAGCCTGATGCTACCCAAAGATATCAGTATTGTATCCTGGAACTATGACTCTCAGATAGAGAATGCATACAAGGCTTATAATCATGACGGCAAATTGCCACTATTTGAAAAGAACATTCAAGGTAAATGGCCGAAACTAACGAACAGTGGCAGGATTGTTAAGATTAACGGTTCAGCGACGTTCGAGGATAGGTCTACCATCCAATATATCAGGGAAGATGAAAAGAACATGCCTGCAGCTCTACAGGTAATAGAATTTTATCACGATTCACAAGTTGATACATCAGGAATAGGTTTGGATTTCAAGACGCACCTGTCGTTTGCTTGGGAAGATTCACCAAACAATGAGAAAATTCAGTCAACCTTAACTCAAACCACAAATGATACTGAAATAGTAGTCGTAATTGGATATTCATTCCCGTTCTTTAACAGGGTTATTGATAGGGCTATTTTTAGCGGAATGCCAAATTTAAAGAAAGTGTACGTACAGGACATCAACCCTGATGCTGTTATACAAGCTATCCACGCTGTGCTGCCTTCGGATAGAAAAGTGAATATTGAACCTATTAGAAACTGTGGGCAGTTTTACCTGCCCGTTGAATTATAGAACAAGATGACAGGCCTTGATATTTTTGTCGGTTTCGTTACTTCCTATATAGCAGGTAACCTCCCTTCTTTAAAGCAAATGCTTTCGGGTGGGGATGATTTGTCGTTGCAGGAGAAGATTGACCATTGCTACCAGAGGGCATTGGAGAAATGGTGCGCGGACGATGCTTTGAGGCAGCGGATTGCTCAACAAAGATTCTCAACCTTGCAAGAACTGACCGAAGTGGCAGAAAAGAACGACGAAGAGAATGCTGCCGCCATCAGGAGCCTTGTTAACTTATGGGCAGATGAACTGCGAAAGGATGACGAATGTGCTCACTTTATACAAGAACAGGCCATCAAAGAGGTGGGAGAGAAAGTTGACAATCTCAGTGTCCTGATTCAGTCAAATATCTCTGTAAATGAAACTCATAGGTGGAGAGGTTTACCCAAACACAAAGTTGTAGAAGGATATATTAGACGGTATTGTTCGCTAGAGAATTCGCAGGACAGTTTTGTTTACTACGCCCTGAAAATGAGAGAGAGGCATTGTCTGGCAGAATTTGTCACTGGTATTGCCGATGCACAGACTAACAAATTTATTATTTACAGCAGTGCCCAGACAGGAAAAACAACAGAACTCAAGCAACTTTGCTGGGAATTACAAGAAAGTGGACTCTATCTGCCCATTATGCTTGAAGTGCGTAATAACACTAAGCTGAAAAGAACGGAGCTGCCATCCGTTAGGTTTGAGGATGAAAAGGAAATCGTGGTGGTAATCGATGCGTTGGACGAGGTCAACGGTCAGAAGTATGACGATCTTGTTGAGGAAATCAGCGGGTATGCTTACGACCATCCTGAGATGAAGATTGTGCTATCCTGTCGGAGCAATTACCGAAGGGAAAAGGAACTGGAACAGTTTTGTGACTTGTTTTTAGAAGAATTGAGCTATGGAGATGCCAATGACCATATCAACCGTGTGTTAGGATCAGGAAATGGACTTGCCGCCATGATCAACGAGAATGAGTTGACAGATTTTGTCAGAAATCCGTTCTTCCTGAATGTGCTGATAGGAGCCTATAAAGACAACAATAAACAGCTACCAAGAAATAAGGCTGAGATATACCGATTGTTCATAGAAAAGAGCTACAATGAAGAGAATGAGGGCAAAAGAGTTAGGCTTGCAGTAAGGCATACCTTTGATGATTCCGTTAAGTTGCTTGAGAATGTCGCTTTAGGCCTGTCATTACTGAATGTGCAGACCCTAAGCGATGAAGAACTGCTGAAGTGCTTGGATAATAATCCAGACAATATTACAGAGTGTCTGAGATATGACTTGATACGCTGTGAAAATGGTAGATACTCTTTCAAACATAATGCTTTCCGTGAATGGCTTGTTGCGAATTACCTTAAAAGAGAAGGAATAGAACGAGCTAAACAGCTTGCTACACAACCCACGGGCAGGATAAAAGCTGAATGGTATAATATTATTATGCTTTGGTGCTCCATGTATGGTAAAGGAGAGGAGAATGACATACAAGAGATTATCAAATGGTTGCGCACAGCCAGTCTGGAACTTATTATTTATATCGACCGCGACATGCTGAGTCCTGAGACACGATGCAAAGTGTTTAAGGGGTTGATGCTCGAATACAAATCGCTTGGTATTCGAATGGCAAGTATTCTAACTCAGGACTACAAGAATCTGATAGAATTCGCTAAAAGTAAAGATTCGATAGGTTTTATCATAGATGAACTACAGGATGCGTCCATAGGAACGGCTTATTATGCAGACTTGATGTGCCTTTGTTATTTCCTGAACTGGACATGGCTGCAATACGAGAGCAAGGAACTGACCAAAGCGCTGTTTGTGACATTGGAACAGAAGACGAGAGAGGCACTGGCATGTGGAAATAAACACGATCTTTCGTTCCTGTACATGGACAATGATTTCTTTGCCCAAAAAGAATATTTGGAACGTTTTCTTTTCATAGTGCGTGATTCAGACCATTATGAGGCTATTCGTTCTATGGTGAGACTAATAGATTTATCAGACTACGTCGATGAATATGTGGATTATATTCTGGATAAAGAAAAACATGTTCATAATCAGCACGTGGGGAAAACTACCCATATAGTTTCGAGAACAGTTGTTTATGCTGCGTTGAGTAAGGTAAAAAAAGAAGATAACGTTAAAAAGATATTAACACATCAATTCTATAATCCGCATAGCTTCTACCGCGATGAATGGGAAGAGTATAAACAGATGATGAGCATCGTGCTCTCTTATTTGGCGGCATTTATCAAAGAAGGGCATGTGGATTGTGTCCCCATATTAGAAAATTACTACATTAGGCTGTTTAAAGATTATCACTACCACTTTGATCGAAATGAACATGCCAAAGAGCTTTTGGCACTTATTAGAAACGCATATTTTGATGCCGGTTTACGAGAAGGCGGCAGAGCACAATTCAACAATAAGTGTTGGTTGATATTTGAAGAACAAGATCCAAAAGAAACTGAGCGTGACAATATTCGCAAGACCTTTTTTATGGCAGCATTGTGGATGACGGTGGATGACGTAAAAGAAGACTTCAGTCATTTTGATAAGGGGAATGAGCATCATCTTGCACAGGCTTCGTGGTATGGGGTGATGCCCTGTGAGGAAGTGGCAGGATATGCAAACACTCTTTACGGGGAAATGGCTCCAGCTAATACACGTTTATACAAACGAAAGGAACGAC
This sequence comes from Muribaculaceae bacterium, assembly GCA_017449785.1. GTDB lineage: Bacteria > Bacteroidota > Bacteroidia > Bacteroidales > Muribaculaceae > Sodaliphilus. The sequence goes on from JAFTFA010000118.1 coordinate 6,672, forward strand.
AAAGGACTTGTTTCAACGATTTCATGGATTATTCAGTATTTAAGCAAGAAGTACTGGAGATGGTGGGCAGTCTTGACAAGTTTGAAACGCGCAAGGAGCATTGGAATTACCTTCGACAGCAAGAGGATGGATATAACCAATATGCCTATAGATTTATCCAGCATTATACCAATGATAATAACAGATATGATAAAGAGGGGATTATCAAAGGCATTAAGAACGAAGATGTGTATGAAGCTTTCTTTATGAAAGAGATAGAGGAGTTGATGTCGAGACCCAATGAAGATTTGACCGTTAGTGAAGATATGAAAAAACGCTGTCTTGTGACGGCAAAGAGAACGGTTGAGAAAGTGAGCAGTGGAGAGCAACCCAATTATTTCTCAAAAGTGGCCATCTCATTGCTATTGCATGAGTATTTTGAAGTCTCTCAAGAAACACTAATCGGACTTTTGGATTATTCGGACTTAAGCATATCGAAGAAAGATAAAGACGATTTTTTCAATACTGAGTATACGCTCTTCAGATATATTTCTGAGAGGGTACCTGTCGAGATTTTGGCTCCTGAGGTTATCAAGAAATTGAAGAGCTTACCATGTGATGTGAGGAGTAACAGGCCTTACTATTACACCACTTATATTGTGGAGAATCATATAAACGAAGGTTACAAAGAAGCTCTTCGGTTTGCATTATCCTCTCAGAATCTTTCAGCCAATATCCTAGAAGCGCTTATTAAGGGAAGGCTGATGATTGATGAGATAAAAGCGGCCAGTCGAAGTATGAGCATTTCGGATAAACTGTTTTGCTATACATCCATCCACAGAAATATCGGTGATGATGACTGGGTTAGGCAAGAGTTAGAGCCAGAATATAAGAATTATGCAGGCTATGATCTGAGCAGGGCAGTACGGTTGCTGATAAGTATGGACAGCTTGGATGGCCTTGATTATTTGGTGAGGCATCCAGACATGATGGAATATGGTGAGGACTATTTCTTTAATTATGCTACCCCAAACGCCATACCGTCGTTGTGCTATTTTGTAAAGTACTGTCATGACCATAAGATTGATGGTATTCATACGTCAAATAGCATTATGACATCCTTAGAGCGGATAGCGACTTTGAACGAGGACGCTCTGAAGGAAGTTAAGCAATACCTGAAAGATCTGTCAAAAAGAGGTGAGGAATATAAATATTTGAATCGCTATATCATCGCTTTTGAAGACAAATATTATGCATCATATCCTGGAATCAGTGATATAGAATCTGTTATGGAGCTTTTGGGCAAAGATGTCAAGGACATAAAGAGCGAACTTGAAGAAAGAGGGAATGTCACAGATGGAACTAATACCATCGAGGATATGCTCTATATATCGTACAACTGGGAGAGTAGTTCACAACACACGGTAGATTATCTGTGTTATGTTCTGGATACGCATGGCATCCCATATAAGCGCGATAAAAAAGACTGTCCTTACAATGATAACATCAAAGACTTTATGGATGCTATCAGGAAAGGAAAGATGGTGATAGTTGTTTTGAGCAGACCTTACTTGTATTCCCAGAATTGCATGTATGAACTCACAGGGATTTTAGAAAATGAGCATTATAAGGAACGGATATTGCCTGTTGTGATGGATGACACGATACGTAGCTCGCTGTTCTATGCCGATTTGGTCGGGTATTGGAAAGAAAAAAAGGATGAACAAGAAGAAATGGTGAGGAGATTGAATGCAATTGACCCGAACAAAGCCAAACCAGAAGCGGCCAAATTAAAGGTAATAGAGACCATCTATGATAAGCTAGATGACATCAAAGAGTATATCAATTGGACGAATGCAGAGAATCTTGATTTGTTGTGTGCAACACAGTTCAGATTGATTGTTGAGATTATAAAGAAGCGAGTTTGACGCAGGAAGAGAGATAGTTGACGAGGTATAATAAGGTGATGGTGTTTATGGAGCGCGAGCACCGTAAGCCTTTAAAATAATATACGGAAGAGAAGGGCATACAGCCCTATTCGATTTGATTTAAGAGACCCATTTGGGTATTGTGTATGTCTTGGTATTATTGTAATTTTGCGCCAATCTGAAGTATACATCATTCAGATTATCTTTATTCATACTATATTTTTTTACATTAGGGCATTCCGTTGTGAAACGGGGTACCGCTTTTCCATTGCAATTGAGGATGTGTTGAACTAATCCAATAACTTGACCAGGTCTCTCTTCATTTCCTCATCAATGTCTCGATACCGCTGGAATGCCTTGCTGCCTTCTTTGTGACCAGAAAGGGCTGAGACAAGGTTTGGGTCTTTGACTTTTCTGTAAATGTTACCGATAAAAGTCCTTCGCGCCATGTGGCTACTGGCTACCTCATAGATAGGACGCTTTACCTCCTCACGCGTCAGGGGATCTAATGTGGTAACAATCCTATCAATGCCAGCGAGTTTGAAAAACTCCTTGATGGCCTTGTTGTATTTCTGCTCAGAAATAAAAGGAAGAAGGCCCGGGCCTTCGAAGTCCTCGTATCGTTTGAGAATCTCTTTAGCTCTCTCGTTCAGTGGAACACGTACCGTTAACGGACGTCCTTCTTTGGTTTTCTTGGGAATATACTCGATGGCACCGTTGACAATACTTTGCTTTGTCATTCTGTACAGGTCGCTGACGCGACAACCTATCACCGATTGGAAAATGAAGATATCACGCTGAATAGCGAGTTGAGGCCTTGCTGACAAATCCGCATTCCAGATCTGCTCCCTCTCGTCTAATGATATATAGACAGGTGTACCATATAGGCACTCTTCAATGGGGAATTTGTCGAATGGGCGATTGGTGGTCTTCCCATTCTCATAGCACCACAAGAAAAACGTCCTGATGCGTGAGAAGCAATCTATCAGAGTGTTCTTGCCTCTGGGTTGAGGTGTGCGCTTTTCGGGTATGTTCTCATAGATTTGAGGGTATTTCTCAAAGTACTTATACTCGTTCTCAAAGAAATCCCACATATCGGCAAGCGTTTCCCTGGTCACATCGTTCACGTCAAGAACGAAGTCTTTCCTGTTCCGTTTGGTTTTCTTGACGTAAAGCTCATATCGAAGCATGGAGCGTTTCACCACTCTGAAATTCTTCTTGCGAACTTCAGAGAGGTGGTGCTTCTCCAAAAACTCATCAAACATCTGCTCAAAGGTTTGCTTCTTTTCTCCTTCAGGAGTGAACTTTTCGGGGTGATAATATTTGACAAGGATCGCCTTAAGCCAGTCTTTATCCAGATTGTCCTTGTCACGTTCGTATTCCCTCTCGATAAAGCCCTTGAGTTTCCGGAGTTCTTCATTGGTCTCTGTACGGAGTTTTGGATCACAAATAGCTTTCGACTTCACACACTCATTCTTCTCGTCCCATAGATTAGGATTAATGCTGAGTTCTGTCTGGGCAACTGAATCCAATCTCCTGCCATCCCTCAGACGCAAATATATGGTGGCCGTCGATTCCGTGTCATACCGTTTTGCTGATTTTTTGATGATAAATGTAACTTTCATGTCTTTTTTATGGTTGTTGGGATAGTGTGTAAATTGCTTTATACAAAGGTAATACTTATCCTTTGAATGACCAAATTTTTTTCCCCACATTTTCCCCACATCTGCTAAAAAACCTGCAAAACGCTTAAATGCGCTTAAATCCGAGAGTTTTTGTAATATGTTGAAAATCAATAAGTAATAAGCGAAATTAAAGGATTTTCAATTGAATGCTATTTAAGCCATTTTAATATTTTCAATTGCGGCTCTGGGTACGAGGTGCTGACAATCATCAGATTGCGGCACCTTTTTTGTTGTTTGTTGGGAGAGGGGGGTGGTGACGGGGGCATTGTTGCAGTCGGGGATGGGAGGGGGCTCTGAAAAAAGTAGGTGGTTCGCTCGTTGTGTGTTGATTTTTATTAACTTTGCAACGTGATGACATTGGCGGGGCTTCCTCGGAGGGGTGGGGCGCCGTCGATGTGACTGAGTGTTATTGATGCAAGCAACCTATTAATAGTAAAGTGTTATGACTGTTATTGTAAACGAATCCAGAATCAGGATTTTCAACGGGGCCAAAGTCGGTGATGCGGTGCTGCGATGGGCCGTGCGCAATGGATTGGATATTGATCGGGTGCCGTCATTGCTGGTTACCGATCAATGGGGGCACCAGCTGGATCATGAGGCCCCACTGAGTGATGAACAAGTGATCAATGTAATCAACCAGTGATGCTATGAAGAAGTTTTTCTTGTCAATAGTCGCCATGGTGCTGGCCTCGGTGCCTTGTGTCGCCCATGGCGAGACGGTGAGAATCTTGTCGGCCAATGATATGCACTCGGCGATCGAGAAGATGCCTCAACTTGCTGCGATTGTCGATAGCCTGCGGGCGATCGACCCGTTCCTGCTGGTCTTGTCGGCCGGGGATAACCGCGCGGGCAACCCTTATAATGACCTCTATGAGCCGGTGTCCTATCCCATGGTCTCGATGATGAACCTGATCGGCTTTGACGCGTCGGCCTTGGGCAACCATGAGTATGACTCCAAGGTCGAGGGCCTTGCCCGGGTGATCGCGTTGTCCAATTTCCCGTATCTTGCGGCCAACATCAGTTGCCCGCCCGAGACTGGGGTACGGGTGGCGCCCTACCAGGTCTTTGATGTCAAGGGCATTAAGGTCGGTGTGCTCGGCATCACCCAGGTGGGCACCCTGGGCATCCCCGACACCAGTCCAGACAATGTGAAGGGGTTGTCGTTCCAGCAGCCCGAGGAGGTGATACCGCAGTATCGATGGCTGACGGAGCAGTGCGACGTCAACGTGTTGTTGACCCATGTGGGCCTTGATGTTGATGTGGAGTTGGCTCGGCAGTTTCCATACTATGATCTCATCGTCGGCAGCCACACCCACACCCAGCTTGAGGGCGGGGAAGTGCACCATGGCGTCTTGATCACCCAGAATGGCTACCAGTTGCCCCGCGTGACACTCACCACGATGGAGGTGGAAGGTGGCAAGGTGGTGAGCAAGATGGCCGAGAACATCTATCTGGACAAGTCCAGGGGCCGCAGCGAGGCAGCCGATGCCCTGCTCCAGCATTTCAAGAGCAGTCCCGAACTGGAGCGCGTGGTGGGTGAGATGCAGAGTGACATCAAGGGCTATGACCCGCTGGGCGTGATGATGTGTGATGCCTGGCAGGAGGAGTGTGATTGTGACATTGCCATCGAGAACTATGGTGGCGTGCGCTATGACTTCTTCCCCGCGGGTCCCATCACGGTGAAAGACATCCTCAACCTCGATCCCTTCTTGAACAGTCCCGTGGTGATGACACTGAGCGGCAGGGAACTCCATGACATGCTCATCGCGTGCTACAGTGCCGACCGCAACCGTTTCCCCATCACCAGCGGTTGCACCGCAGTGGTGACTTACAGGGATTCCACCAAGTCCTCAATCAAGAAGTTGGAGCTCTTTGCCCCGAGTGGCAAGAAACTCAACATGAAGAAGAAATACCGCGTGGTGACCAACAACTATGTGGCATCGATTGCCGACTCTCCCCGTGAGGACCAGGGCGAGCGTGGTGATGTCACCACTAGCGACCTCATCATCCATTGGCTCGAGAAGAAGGGCGTTGTTGACTATCAAGGCCGGTCCAGTTTTACCGAGAAGTGGTAGCGGGCATTGGCCTCAGGCAGAGAATTGAGTGACAAAGGAATAGTCGCGGCTGATCAAGATGATCGGGCCGCGACTATTCCTTTGTTGGGCAGAGGGGAGGGTTACATGCCGATGGATTTGACCTGGGCCTCGAAGGTGGTGCGGTCGCCCAGGGCGCCGTTCTTGATCTTGGCGCGGTAGTTGTAGATCGTGTTGACCGAGTAGTGGAGAAACTCGGCGATGCGGCTACTGTCCTCGATGCCGAGGCGGATGAGGGCGAAGATGCGGATGTCGGTGTTGAGGGTGCCGGGGTCGGGCAGGGTGATGCGGCACTCGGGACGCAGCAGGGCATTGAAGTCGTTGACGAAGTTTGGGAAGATGTGCAGGAAGGTGCTGTCAAACATGTCGTAGAGTTCGGCCAGATTCTTGTCGCGCAGCTCGCTGTCGCCGGTGAAGCGGTAGAGGGCGTCCAGGTCCTTGCTCTTGACCATCTTGTTGACGCGCTTGCGCATCTCGTCGATGCGGTCGATGTAGAATGAGCACAGGTGGATGAAGCGGCCGACGTACTCGTCCTTGACACGGTTGGACTCGTTGAGTTGCAGGTTGGTCTCGCGCAGCTGGCTATTCAGGTCCGATAGCTGGCTGTTGAGCTGTGCCAGCTGTGTGTTGCTGGTGCTGAGCTCGTTGCGGGCGCGGGACAACTTCTTGCGCTGGCTGTTGCTGTAGAAGAGGATGACCAGGAACAGGGCGGCCAGCAGGCTGGACACGATGGCCAGGACAAGCAGCAGGCGGTTGGCCCGCTCGAGGGATGCCTCGTAGTTGTCACTGATGGCGGTCAAGACGGGTGAAATCTGGTTGTTGCGTTTCAAGGTGTTGAACTTGTTGGCGCACTGCCAGGCAAAGCGGATGTAACGGTAGGCGCGCTCGATGTCGCCGTCGGCCATGAGCATGTTGGCCAGCTCCCACATCGCGCCCTGGTCCATGATGGCGTTCTTGACATCGCTCAGTGCCGACTGGGTGACCCAGTAGCGTGTCTGGACCGAGTCGCCGAGCAGCCTGTAGTCCAGGTGGCGGTAGAAGGCGACGATGGCATACTCATGGGACCCCTCGGTGACCTGCTTGAGGCGCAGGTCGTTGTAGCGGAGGGCTCCCTGGGCGTCCTGGGCACCATAGCGCTCGAGCTCCTTGAACTGCAGCACCTCGTCGCTAGTGAGGCTGGTCGTGTCGATAAACCGGTTGAAGTAGTCACGCTTGGCGTAGTAGGCTTGTTGCTGGCGCGGCACCTTGCAGTAGTAGGCCATCTCGTTGTACAGGTGGGACAGTGTGCCGTAGTAGCGGTGCTTGTTTCTGGAGTCGCCGATGCGCTTCTCGTCAAGGTCGTTGAGGATGTCCACTGCCTCGTGATACATTCCTGTCTCGGAGCACTGGTAGGCGAGCAGCAGCATGCACTCGTCGGCAGCGGTCTGGTCTCCCAATTGTTCGGCCAGGCTGATGCAGCGGCCGATGTAGTAGATGGCCGAGTCGTTCATGTAGGGCTGATACTCGTCATACAGGTGGCGGCACATCTCGAACTGTGCCTTGGCGTCCTGGGTCACTTCGAGTGCTGTCTTGTACTTCGAGATGCGGTCTTCGCGTTCCTGTACATACTGGTCGGTGTGCTTGATGGCCTCATCCAGCTGGTGGTATATGAGTTCAAGGTCGATTTTCTCGGCCCGCAGGTGACCCGAGGGCATCAGAGCCGACAGGACCATCGTTATCATCATGTAAAATAGGCGGCATTTCATCATATTCAGTGGTTGTGGAGCAATGCGCTGCAAAAGTAAGGGTAAAAACCGTCATGGACAACAAAAATGGCCGATTTCTGCGATGAAACCGATGTTTTGGGCATTTTTGGTAGGACTATATTTTAACCACTTTTTAACTATTCGTTGAAAATTATAAGTGTATAATAATCAATGATTTATATTTATATGGTGGATAAAATCATCCACTTTTTTGTTTTCGGGATGAACAATCCAGCCATTTATCATCTAAATTTGCGCCGCAACAGCTTCCTGATTGCCATGACCAACCTACTGCAAAGATTACCATTGTATATTTTATAATGTGATAAACCAAATAACTTTTTTTAAACCAATAAACAATGTGACATGAAAGAGAAAAGATTACTTTCACTGTTATTGACAATGATGTTGTCAATAGCGGCATTTGCACAGAGTCAGACCTTCACCGGTACCGTGGTTGATCCCAAAGGCGAGCCGGTGATCGGTGCCACGATTGTGCAAAAGGGCACGTCGAACACCACTGTGACTGACTTCGACGGCAATTTCTCCATCAACGCACCCGCTGGTGCCGAGTTGGAAATCACTTACGTGGGTTATGGCAAGCAGACCGTGCTTGCTGGTGACAACATGCACATCATCATTACCGAGGACGCAGAGATGCTCAACGAGGTGGTCGTGATCGGTTATGGCGTGCAGAAGAAGAGCGTCGTGACGGCCTCGATCGCCAAGGTCTCCTCGGAGGATCTTGCTGGTAAGACCCGCCTGCGTGCCGAGGATGCCCTGAAGGGTATGGCCGCCGGTGTCAATGTCACCTCATCTTCGGGTCAGCCTGGTTCCCAGTCGATGATCCGCGTTCGCGGTATCGGCACCATCAACGACTCCAATCCCCTCTACATCATTGACGGCATGCCCACCGACCAGTATGGCATGGAGAGCGTCAACCCCAATGATATCGAGAGTATTGAGGTACTGAAGGATGCTGCCTCGGGTGCCATCTACGGTGCACGTGCTGCCAACGGTGTCATCCTCGTGACCACCAAGAAGGGCAAGATGGGCCGTGCCAACGTGAGCTACAACTTCTCCTATGGCTGGCAGAGTGCCTGGAGAAAGCGTGACGTGACCGGTGCTACCGACTATGCCATCCTGCAGAACGAGCGCCGCGTGCAGAACGGTCTGGCTCCCCTCTATCAGGATCCCTACAACCTGACCGATGCCAATGGCGACAAGATCGTGGGCTTCGGCACCAACTGGCAGGACCTGCTCTTCAACGACAACGCCCCCATCATGCAGCATGACGTGAGCGTGAGCGGTGCCTCCGAGAAGGTGAACTACTACCTCTCGCTGGGCTATTTCACCCAGGACGGTATCGTGGGCGGCAACTACGGCCAGTCCAACTATGACCGCTTGACCATCCGCTCCAACAACCAGTTCAACATCCTGGATGCCACCAGCGAGCGCAACTTCCTCAACAAGGTTGACCTGGGTGCCAACCTCTCCTACATGCGCGTTCACAACACGGGCATCGATGCCAACTCGACTTGGGGTTCACCCCTGGGTTCGGCCTTGTACCTGGCTCCCACGCTGCCCGTCGTGCTGAAGGGTGCCATCGCCGAGAGCATGATTGACCGCTATAGCTCCTATGACCTGTACAGGGACGCTGACGGCAATCCCTACACGATTCCCGGATTCATCGGCAGCTACCAGGAGCAGAACAACCCCATCGCCATGATGCAGGGCACTCCCAACAAGAACTGGAGCCACAAGTTCATGCCCAAGTTCTCGATTGACCTGCAACTGTGGGATGCGTTGAAGTATCACTTCACCTACAGCGCCGAGCTCTCCTTCTGGGGCTACAGCGGAGCCACCAAGCAGGAGTACTACCTCTCGGGCAACAGCAATGCCGACCACACCTCGGCCGTCTCGTTCAAGGGCAACAACAGCACCTGGCAGGTCGAGAACACGGTGACCTATGACAAGACCTTCGGCAAGCACACCATCGGCGTCGTGCTCGGCCAGAGTGCCTTGAAGTTCAAGGGCGACGAGCTGGGTGGTTCACACTGGTATCTCGTTAATCCCGACAAGCCCAGCATCAACTACACCACCGGCGGCGATCTTGAGATTTCGACCGATGCCGACGGCAAGATGACCAGCGCCACGAGCCTCGTGGGCGTGTGGGGCGGCCCTTACACCGAGCACAGGCTGTCGTCACTGTTTGCCCGCGTGAGCTACAACTATGACGAGCGTTACATGTTCCAGGCCACTGTCCGTCGCGACGGTTCGAGCCGCTTCGGTGCCAACCACAAGTATGGTATCTTCCCCTCGTTCTCGGTGGGCTGGAATATCATGAACGAGAAGTTCATGGAGGACCAGCGCGACTGGTTGAACAACATGAAGTTGCGCTTCAGCTGGGGTAAGAACGGTAACGATAACATCGGTGACTTTGCCTACACCACGCTGACCGCACTGGGTGGCACCAGCAACTACTACTTCGGCAAAACCGCGTCCCTGGTCTATGGCTCCAAGGCCAACCGCCTCGCCAATGAGGACCTCAAGTGGGAGGAGAGCGAGCAGACCGACCTGGGTATCGACTTCGGCTTCTGGAACAACAAGCTGACCTTCAGCTTCGATTACTACATCAAGAAGACCAACGGCATGATCATCGAGATGCCCATCCCGAGCTACGTCGGTGAGGCCCGCCCGCTGGCCAACGTCGGTGACATGGAGAACAGCGGCGTCGAGTTTGAGCTCGGTTATCGCTGGAATGTGTCGGACGTCCACTTTGCCTTGAAGGGCAACGCTTCCTACTTGAAAAACAAGCTCAAGAACCTGGGTAACGACACCGGCTTCCTGAATTATGGCATCAACCAGTTCAGCGACGGTGGCACGCGCGCCGAGAACGGCCAGCCCTTCCCCTTCTTCTACGGCTACAAGACCAATGGCATCCTGCAGAACAAGGCCGAGGCTGATGCCTACAACAGCATGTATGGCACGTCGTCCAATCCTGGTGACTTCCGCTTTGTGGACACCAACGGTGACAACGTCATCAACAGCGACGACCGCACTAACATCGGCAACGGTGTGCCCGACTGGACCTTCGGTCTGACCTTCGACGTCGATTGGAAGGGCTTTGACCTTGGCGTCTTCTTCCAGGGCGTGAGCGGTGCCGACGTGTTTGACGCCACCTACCGCCAGGACGTGGCATCGGGTAACTATCCCACCTGGGTGCTCCAGCGCTGGACCGGTGAGGGCACCAGCAACACCGTGCCCACCCTGGGTGACTCCAAGAACTGGGTTGTCAGCGACATGTACATCCAGGACGGCAGCTACCTGCGCCTGAAGAACATCACCCTGGGTTACACCCTGAATCCCCGCCTGACGAGCAAGGTCGGCATCAGCCGCCTGCGCGTTTATGGCCGTGCCGAGAACCTCTTTACCTGGACCAAGTACTGGGGCTTCGATCCCGAGATCGGTTCTGGTTCCACCAGCCTGGGAGTAGACTACGGTATCTACCCGCAGGCCCGCACCTACACTGTCGGATTAAACGTCTCATTCTAACAATCCAATAAAGAATTATCAATATGAAAAAGCATATTTTTATCCTTTCAGGCCTGTGTGCAGCATGTCTTGCACTGACGTCCTGTAGCGACGATTTTCTTGAGGTGAAGAACCCGACGGGCGAGCCTCTTGAGGAATACTATACCACCGAGGAGACTCTCAACGAGGCCCTCACGTCGGCCTATGCACCCCTGCATTGGCCCGACTGGGATAACGCAGCCTACAACGACCTCACCATCGACGGCGAGATCATGGGCGACAACTTCTGGGTAGGCGGTAGCGACAACACCGACAACCAGCACTGGCACCGTCTGTTCAACTTCGAGGCCGACGGCAACAACACCCTCGCCACCCTGTGGGGCGACTTCTACAGCGGCATCAAGCGTTGCAACGATGCCATCAAGTATGCGTCATGGCCCGGTGAAGCCAGCGAGAGTTTCCGTCGTTCGATGGAAATGCAGGCCCGCCTGTTGCGCGTGTACTACTACAATATCCTGTGGCACTACTACGGCAATGTACCCTTCTACCTGGAGAACCTCTCGCAGCCCTACACTGCCCCGCAGATGACGGCCGATGAGATTTACAACCAGCTGTTGCCCGAGCTCGAGGAGATCATCGCCTCCAACGTGCTTCCCATGCGCTGGCCGACCGCCGAGAGCGGCCGCGTGAGCCAGGCGTTTGCCTACATGCTCTATGCCGAGATGGTCATGTACCAGAACGACAACGCGCGTTATGCCACTGCCCTGGGCTACATGAAGCAGATTATTGCCGACTCTAACTACTCGCTCAATCCCAGCTTCCATGACCTGTGGCAGGAGAGTGGCGAGTGGTGTGCCGAGAGCATCTTCGAGATCAACTACAACGACGATCAGGCCCAGCGTGACTGGGGCGCTGCCGCGATGAACGCCGGTGGCACCGTGTTCCCCACCCTGTGCGCACCCAACGGCTGGGGCGGCGGTGAAGGCTGGGACAGCGGCGCCGACGGCTGGGGCTTCCTGCCCATGCGTGTCGAGACCTACAACATGTACAGCGAGAAAGACCAGCGTCGTGACGTCACCTGCTGGGACGTTCGTGGCTACAGCTACACCGAGCGCTATCAGGACACCCACATTTGGCATGGTAAGTATCGTCCGCAGTCCGAGAACAATAAGGACTGCCCCACCTCCAAGAACCTGAACTATAACAACAACAAGCGCATCTACCGCTATGCCGAGACCCTGCTCAACGCTGCCGAGCTGATTCTCCAGACCGGAGGCAGTGCCGCCGAGGCTGCCGGCTATGTGAACCAGGTTCGCAACCGCGCCGGACTCGACAACTTGACCAACGTCACCATCGATGACATCTTCAACGAGCGTCATCTGGAATTCTGCGGCGAGGGCAAGCGCTACTTTGACCTCGTGCGTGCCGAGGGCATTGCCGGTGCCACCCAGAAGGCTTCGACCGTACTCGTCCCCGACAGCTACGGCTACCGCACCAACTCGTGGACGCCCAGCAAGAAGTACATCCCTCTGGCACAGAGCGAGCTCGATGCTGACCCCACTCTGGTACAGAATAAATATTAATAATCACTAATTTGGAGATAAAATTATGATTACCAAGATAAATAAAACATTAGCAATCATCAGTTATTGCTTACTGGCTATCGGTTTCACCGCCTGCTCGCCCGACGAGTTCAATGGCGCAGACCCCGACGGCCTCCCCACGGTGAGCGGCGTGGACTTCCAGGTCAATGTTGACCAGGAGACCAACCAGATGACGGCCAGCTACACTCCGGAGCCCGGCACCTATCCCATCTGGATCCTTGACGGTACGTCCTATTCTACCCTGCAGGATGTGGGTTACAAGAATAACGAGGCTGGTACCCACACGATTGAGCTGCGTCTGGGTAACCGCAATGGCATCAGCCAGACCGGTATCAAGAAGGAATACACCTTCAACGAGTCCAAGATCGATTACACCAACGACTTCCGCCGCATTACCGAGAAGGAGTGGCGCATCGACTACAGCGAGGTGGCCCACCTGGCCTGCGGTCCTGCCGGAACGGCAGGCACCGGCTGGTGGTCGGCAAGTGCTGGAGAAAAGAAGGACTTTGGCGTCTATGACGACCGCATCACCTTCACGGCCGACAACCGCAAGGGTGGCACCTTCAACTACAATGCCGGTGAGGACGGTTTGACCTATGTCAACACCGGTACGACCAAGTGGGGCCACCAGGATGCCGACTGGGATGCCGTGATCGGTAACCAGAGCGCCGCTTGGAGCTTTGAGGTCTATGACTGGGAGGATGCCGACGGCAACGTCACCCCGCAGACCTATATCCAGCTCGCAGCCAACACGGCCTTCCCCTACATCAGCTCTGATGCCCAGTACGAGAACCCCAAGTTCCGCATCGAGACCTTGACGGCCAAGAAGATGGTCCTCGTCTATGATGCTCCCGACCGCGGCATCGCTTGGCGATTCATCTTCACCAGCGAGGAGGAAGAGAAGGGCTTCGTCGGCTTTGATCCCAACAGTGACTTCAACATGTGGAAGAACGTGGACTACAACATGTTCTACTACTATGCTCCTGGCTGGGCCCAGATTGCTGACCCGGGATTTGTGGACAATGGCAATGACTACACCATCACCCTGCCCGAGGCTACTACCGACCAGTGGCAGGCCCAGGTAGCATTCAAGACCACCAACATCTCGACCTCGGCAGCCCACAACTATGACTTCTCTTGCATCATCAACAGTGACAAGGACCTGAATGGTGCTACCGTGAAGCTCGTGATGGACGGCGATGACAATGTGTTCTACTTTGCCGACCGCATCGACCTCAAGGCCGGTGAGGACTACATCTTCTGGAAGAGCGACATGCCCGGTATCGACATGGAGCGCGTGAACCTGTTCTTCGACTTTGGCGGTTGCCAGGCCGGAACCACCGTCAACATCTCGAGCGTCGTCCTCAAGGACCATGCCAACGATGACGGCACCGTGCTGCCCGTCACCCCCGATGAGCCCGCTGTTGAGTGGGTGGACGTGAACTCGCCCGACAACCTGGGTGCCGGTTTCAACACGGTTGGCACGATGACCTTCTGGTGGGCCGATGCCGGCTGGCAGCAGATTGCCGACCCGGGCTTCTCCTATGCCAACGGTGTATATACCATCACGGCCAACGATGCCACGGCGTCGGAGTGGCAGGCCCAGTGCGCCATCACCGGCGTGCCCATGCTCATCGAGAAGGGCCAGGCCTATGACGTGCGTGTCACCGTTACCACTAACATGGAGCTGGGTCGCGCCACCGTCAAGGTCAATAAGGATCCTGACGTGACCAACGATCCCAACACGCTGTGCTACAAGGGTGACTTTGCCCTCGAGGATGGCGAGAACGTGCTCCAGTTCATCGGCGTGGTAGCCAAGAATGGGGCCGAGGAGATCGAGTTTGACCAGGCCAAGTTCATCTTGGACTTCGGCGGCTGCCCCGCAGGATTTGAGGCCAAGGTCAGCGACATCATTATCCAGAAGCATAAGTGAGAATAATTTTTCAAGATGAAAAGATTCATGCTTTATACATTATTGCTTTCTCTCACCGTAGCCCTCTGGGGCTGCGGTGGAGATGGCAAGGATGAGCCCCAGCCGTCCAAGGTGTCCATCACCGTCTCGCAGGAGAATATCACCGTTCCTGCCGATGGCGGCACTTACTCCATCACCGTCACCACGACGGGCAAGGAGTGGGGTGCCTATGCCGACCAGGACTTCATCGTCATCGACACCAAGAACACCACTTCACAGTCGGGCTCGATGACGGTCACGGTGGCTGCTAACCCCACGACCGATGGCCGCACCGGCAATATCAACATCATGTCGGGCTCGGCCCGCCAGACCATCACCGTCACACAGGCCGCCGCCGACCAGGCCGCCTATTATGCCCCCGAGGGCTACAAGCTCGTGTGGCACGATGAGTTTGACAAGGGCTCGGAACTGAATGCCGATGACTGGACCCACGAGGTGCAGGGCAGCGGTTGGGTAAATAACGAGTTGCAGAACTATGTGAACCACAAGACCCCCGACGGCAAACTCGTCACCGAGGTCAGGAACGGTCAACTGCGCATCACGGCACTCAAGGAGAACGGCAAGGTGTATTCCGGTCGCGTCTATGCCAAGGTCAACGAGGGCTGGCAGCACGGCTACTTCGAGGCCAGCATCAAGTTGCCTTCGGGCAAGGGTACGTGGCCTGCCTTCTGGATGATGCCCGTCGGCAATAACTGGTCGACCAATCCATGGCCCATGTGCGGCGAGATCGACATCATGGAGGAAGTGGGCGTTGTGCCCAATGAGGTGTCGTCGAGCATCCACACGCAGGACTACAACCACACCAAGAACACCCAGAAGACCCACAAGATGACCATCGACAATGCCGAGGGCGAGTTCCACACCTACGCTCTGCTCTGGACTGCCGACGAGATGACCACCTATGTGGACGGCAAGGTGCAGTTGAATGTGAAAAAGTCTGATCTGGGATCGGGTCATAACCAGTGGCCCTTCCACTATCCGTTCTACCTGATACTGAACCTCGCTTGGGGTGGCGACTGGGGTGGCATGCAAGGCGTTGACGAGAATGCGTTGCCTGTGACGATGGAAGTGGACTACGTGCGCGTGTTCCAGAAGAACTAACGCTATTTAACACCTGAATGACTCTATGAGAGGAACTATATTAACGATACTCTCACTACTTGTACTTGCCCTGGGGCTTCAAGCGAAGCCCCAAGGCAAGTTTGTCCATGTGGAAGGGACCAACCTGGTTCAGCCCAACGGGGAGAAACTGTATATCCAGGGCACCAACTTGGGTAACTGGCTCAATCCCGAGGGCTATATGTTCGGCTTCAGCAAGACCAACTCGCCGTGGATGATCGACCTGATGATCAAGGAGGCCGTGGGTCCTGACTTTGCTGCCGACTTCTGGCGCCAGTTCAAGGACAACTACATCACCCGTGCCGACATCAATTTCATTGCACGTCAGGGAGCCAACACCATCCGCTTGCCCTTCAACTATCGTCTTTTCACCGACGAGGACTACATGGGTCGCGCCAAGGACCAGGACGGCTTTGCCCGCATCGATTCGGTGGTGGACTGGTGCCGTGCCGCTGGCCTTTACCTGATTCTTGACATGCACGACTGTCCCGGTGGACAGACGGGTGACAACATCGACGATGGCCATGGCTACCCGTGGCTGTTCGAGAGCGAGCCCAGCCAGCAGTTGTTTATCGACATCTGGCAGCGCATCGCCGCCCGGTACAAGGACGAGCCGGTGGTCCTGGGCTATGAACTGATGAACGAGCCGATTGCTCATTACTTTGAGAACAAGGAGACGTTGAACCAGCAACTCGAGCCGCTGTACAAGCGTACCGTCGCTGCTATCCGCCAGGTGGACACCAACCACGTGATTCTGCTGGGCGGAGCTCGCTGGAACTCCGACTTCTACATGTTCAGCGACTGGAAATTTGATGACAACATCATGTACACCTGCCACCGCTATGGCGGCGACGCCACAGCCCAGGCGATCAAGGATTACATTGATTTCCGCGACAAGACGGGGCTGCCCATGTATATGGGCGAGACGGGCCACAACAGCAACGAGTGGCAGGCACAGTTGGTCGACGTGATGAAGCAGGCCAACATCGGCTACACCTTTTGGCCCTACAAGAAGATTGACGGCTCGTGCATGATGGGCATCACCAGGCCCGAGATGTGGGACAGCATCGTGGTGAAATACTCCGAGGCTCCCCGCACCACCTATCAGGAACTGCGCGAGGCCCGTCCCGACCAGGAAACGTTCCGCAACCTGCTGATGCAGTATGTGGAGAACAGCCGCTATGAGCACTGCACTCCGCAACACGACTACATCGAGTCACTGGGAATGACGCCGAGAATGCCCGCCTATCTCGACAAGAATGCATCCATCGAGGAACGCATCGAGGATGCCTTATCACGCATGACACTCGACGAGAAGATCGCCGTCATCCATGCCCAGAGCAAGTTCTCGTCGGCCGGCGTGAAGCGCTTGGGCTTTCCCGACTTCTGGACCGATGACGGACCCCATGGCGTGCGCCCCGACGTCCTGTGGGACGAGTGGGAGCAGGCCGGACAGACCAACGACTCGTGTGTGGCATTCCCGGCCCTGACGTGCCTGGCTGCCACCTGGAACCCCGTGTTGGCAGGCCTCTATGGCCGCAGCTTGGGCGAGGAGGCTCGCTACCGCGGCAAGGACATGATCCTGGGCCCGGGCGTGAATATCAACCGCACGCCGTTGAACGGCCGCAACTTTGAGTACATGGGCGAGGACCCGCTACTGGCCTCGCGCATGGTGGTGCCCTATATCCAGGGCCTGCAGAGTACCGGCACGGCGGCTTGTGTCAAGCACTATGCACTCAACAACGATGAGGAATACCGCCATCAGGTGAACGTCATCGTGAGCGACCGCGCCCTGCGTGAGATATATCTGCCCGCATTTGAGGCTGCTGTCACCGAGGGTCACGCCTGGGGCATCATGGGTGCCTATAACAGCTATAAAGACCAGCACAACTGCCACAACGATATCCTGCTCAACCAGATACTGAAAGGAGAGTGGAAGTATGACGGCGTGGTCGTCAGTGACTGGGGCGGGACTCACGACACCGAGCAGGCTGTCAAGAACGGCCTGGACATGGAGTTTGGCAGCTGGACCGATGGCCTGGCTTGGGGCGCAAGCAACGCCTATGACGCCTACTTCATGGCTAATCCCTACAAGAAGATGATTCAGCAGGGCAAGTTATCGACGCGTGAACTTGATGACAAGGTGCGTCGTGTGCTGCGCCTGTTCTTCCGCACGACGATGAGCGACCAGCGTGCCCGCGGCTTCCTGTGCAGCGAGGCTCACTATGATGCCGCCCGCAGCATTGCTGCCGAGGGTATCGTCCTGCTGCAGAACAAGGGCAATGTGCTGCCCATCAACATGACCAGTGCCAAGCGTGTGCTTGTCGTCGGCGAGAATGCCATCAAGATGATGACCGTCGGCGGTGGCAGCAGTTCGCTCAAGGCGCAGCACGAGATACTGCCTCTGGACGGATTGAAGGCGCGCCTGGCTGGCACCGGTATCGAGGTGGACTATGCCCGCGGCTATGTGGGCGACACCACTGGCAGCTACAATGGCGTGGTGGCCAAGCAATCGCTGTCGGACAACCGTTCGGCCAGTGAACTCGTTGCCGAGGCGGTCGACAAGGCCCGTCAGGCCGACTACGTCATTATCTTCGGCGGCCTGAACAAGAGCGACTACCAGGACAGTGAGGGCCATGACCGCCAAACGATGGACCTGCCCTATGGCCAGGATGCACTCGTCGAGGCATTGGCCCGTGTAAACAAGAACGTGGTGTTTGTCAACATCTCGGGCAACGCCGTGACGATGCCCTGGCGCGACAAGGTGCCTGCCATCGTGCAGGGATGGTTCATCGGCAGCGAGGCCGGTACCGCGCTGGCCAGCGTGCTGGTGGGCGACGTGAACCCCTCGGGCAAACTGCCGTTTACCTGGCCTGTCAAGCTCAATGATGTGGGTGCCCATGCCCTGGGTTCCTACCCCGGCACCTGGCGTGACGACCACCAGACGATCGACGAGGAGTACAAGGAGGGCATCTATGTGGGCTACCGTTGGGCCGACAAGCAGAAGACGCGTCCCGCCTTCGCCTTCGGCCACGGCCTGAGCTACACGACCTTCAAGGTGAGCAACCTGCGCCTCGACAAGTCGGAGGTCGCTGCCGACGGTACCGTCAGCGCTACCGTGACTGTGACCAACACGGGCAAGGTGGCCGGCTCGGAGGTGATACAGCTCTACCTGAGCGACCACAACACTGCCGTGGAGATGCCTGTCAAGGAGCTGCGCGGCTTCAAGAAGGTCGCCTTGCAGCCCGGTGAGAGCCAGGATGTCACCATCACCATCGGTGGACGCTCATTCCAGTACTGGAGTGAGCAGGAAGGTGGCTGGGCCACGTCCCTGGGCAAGCGCACGCTGCTCGTGGGCACTGCCAGCGACAACTTGCCTCTCAAGGCGACATTGACCGTCCGCTAGACGATAGAAGTAATCCCCTAATCATGCAGCACGGGACCCCTGGATCAACCAGACGGGTCCCGTGCAATCTTTATGTCAATACAGTTTCTCTAGTTAGTCGATGTTGGGCTCGTTCCAGACCTTGGTGGTCGTGCAGCGGGCGGTCTGCTGCAGGCGACCCACCTTGAAGGTGAAATCGCCTTCCTCCAGGGTCCACTTGCCGTCGTCGTTGACAAAGGCCAGCTTGGTGGCAGGAACCTTGAGGGTCACCGTCTTGACCTCACCGGGCTGCAATTCCACCTTGGCAAAGTCGCGCAGTCGCTTGTTGTCGGGCACCATCGTGGCAATCAGGTCGCTGCTGTAGAGCAACACGGCCTCCTTGCCGGCGACGTTGCCGGTGTTCTTGACATCGACGGTGAGGGTGAGCTCATCGGCGGGGCCGAACTCCCGCTTGTCGAGGCGCAGGTTGCTGTACTCAAACGTCGTGTAGCTCAGGCCGTAGCCGAAGGGCCATTGCAGCGACACCTTGGCATCATAGTTGTAGGCTCCCTCCATCGTGGGCACCTCCTCGCTCACCTTGTAGTCATAGTTGGCCAGCGAGTTGATTTCCTTGGGGTAGGTGTAGGGCATGCGAGCCGAGAAATTGGCATCACCGGCCAGCAGGTTGGCCAGGGCGTCGGCACCGTAGTTGCCCGGTAGCATGATGTGCACGATGGCGCTGGCCAGCGGCTCGATGTCGGCGATCAGGCGGGGACGGCCCTCGTTGAGGATGAGCACGATGGGCTTGCCCGTGCGTGCCAGTGCCTTGACCAGATCACGCTGGTTGCCTGAGAGCCACAGGTCGCTCAGGTTGCCCGGTGTCTCGCAGTAGGAATTCTCGCCGATGCAGGCCACGATGACGTCGGCACCGGCGGCCGCAGCGACGGCCTTGTCGATCTCGGGAGCGAGTTCGGCTTCATAGGTTCCTTTCTCGTCATATTTCACGCCCTGTTCTAGGATGATGTTCTCCTTGCCATACTTGTTGCACATGGCCTCGTAGATGGTGTTGTACTGCACGGCAAGGTCCTCGGCGTTGCTGCCCTGCCAGGTGTAGCTCCAGCCGCCGTTCTGACAGCGCATCTGGTTGGCATTGGGACCGGTGAGCAGGATGCGCTTGCCGGGCTTGAGGGGAAGCAGGTTGCCGTCGTTCTTGAGCAGGATTTCGCACTCCTCGGCGGCACGCAGGGCCTTCTCGGCGTGTTCCTTGCTGCCGAATTTCTCATAGCCCTTGCCTCCCGTGTTGGGATTGTCAAACAGCCCCAGACGATACTTCACGCGCAGGATGCGGCGCACGGCATCATCGATGCGGCTCATCTTGACCTGCCCCTCCTCGACCAGTTCCTTCAACAGGATGCAGAAGTCCACGCTATAGGGGTCCATACTCATGTCCACACCGGCATTGATGGCGATGCGGATGGCATCTTTCTTGTCGCGTGCGACGCGTTCACGCTGGTAGAGGTTGTTGATGTCGGCCCAGTCGGTGACGATCATGCCGTCCCAGTTGAGGTCTTCCTTGAGCCACTGGGTCAAGTACTTGTAGCTGGCATGGACAGGCACGCCGTTGATCGAGGCCGAGTTGGCCATCACGGTCAAGGCTCCTGCCTGGATGGCAACCTTGAAGGGCTCAAAATACTTCTCGCGCAGCATGGCCGGCGAG
This sequence comes from Muribaculaceae bacterium, assembly GCA_017449785.1. Lineage (GTDB taxonomy): Bacteria > Bacteroidota > Bacteroidia > Bacteroidales > Muribaculaceae > Sodaliphilus. The sequence continues at coordinate 27,412 of JAFTFA010000118.1, forward strand.
ATGTAGGCGGGCGTGCGGTCCTTGCCCGAGAAGGGCGCGCCATAGGCCATGTAGTGCTTCACGCTGGTGGCCACGTTGTAGCGGCCCAGGTGGTTGGGGTCATCACCCTGGTAGCCGCGCACCTCGGCAGCCACCATGCGGGAGTTGACCAGCGGGTCCTCGCCGAAGCTCTCCCAGATGCGCGACCAGCGCGGGTCGCGGCCCAGGTCGACGACGGGATTATAGACCCACGGGCAATTGGCGGCGCGGCTCTCGTAGGCCGTCACCTGGGCCATCGTTGTGGCAAGGTGGGTATTGAACGAAGCGGCCAGATTGATGGGTTGGGGAAAGAGTGTTCCGTCCTGGATGTAGGTCACGCCATGATTCAGGTCCAGACCGTAGATGTCGGGGATGCCGATGTGCTTCATTGACTTCTCTTGAATGAGGCCGATCCAGTATCGCCACATCTTCACCGACTGGGCTCGGGTGCCGGGCGCGTTGAGGATGGAGCCCACTTTATACTTCGAGATGCAGGTGTCGAGCATCATCTCGTTGAGCTGCCATCCGGCGGCCAGATTGTTCGGGTCATAGGCACCCATCACGTCGAGATTCAACTCTAGCATCTGGCCGATTTTCTCGTCGAGTGTCATCCGAGCAAGGGTCTTCTCGACCTTGGCCTCGATGGCGGCATCGCGCGGGATAGCCGGCTTTACCTGTGCCAGGCTGACGATGGCTGTCACCGCCAGCAGCACCATGATTAATGTAATCTTCTTCATTGTCGTTTTAGTATGTGATTAATTGTTCTTGCCGTTACCGGTTGCCATTTGGATCAATGATCAATGTGCGCGACAAAGTTAGTCAAAACTCCTGTAGTCACCCCATTGAAAACCTGAAAATGTGTCATTCACATAGATAAAAAAAGAGCCATATCCTGCGGGAGGATACAGCCCTTGATGGTTGTGAATTGCGTCAATCGTTAATTTTTAACAGTCCAGTACGGTATGCCTTGCCGATCAGCTCAGCCACGTTACGAGAGTTGGTCTTGCGAAGCAGTTGCTTGCGGTGATACTCCACAGTGTTGGAGGAGATGAAAATTTTCTCTCCAATTTCTTTGCTGTTATACCCTGTTGACAGCAATTCGAGTACTTCCTTTTCTCTGGAAGTCAGTTCAATCTTGGGGGCACTCATAATATCACGATTTTTGATAAGTTGCTTATTATAACATAATTGCAAAAATAAATAGGAAAACTTATCAAACCAAACAAAATGGCAATAATTTAGACAAAATGATATTAAAACTATTTATTCCAGTAAAAAATAATGATTTTTTGCAATCATTTGTTAGCTTGTAACTTCATTTTTAAAACCATTAGTATGCTATCCGGGTATCAATGTGCACTCACTGGATATGGTTATCGCTATGGCAACTTAGCGTGAGGGTTGACGGATTATCAAGTGGGGCGGAAATGTTAAAAGTTGATAATTGCCGTGTGGTCGTTGATGCTGGTCTCGTGCTTGGTGCCGATGTCGTTGAGGTCCTCGAGGATGCTGCGCAGCACCTGGCGGGCGATGCCATAGATGCGCAGGCGCAGTGCGGCCTTGAGGATGGGCTTTACCAGCCCGGTGACCGTCTCATCGACGATGTGGTCGGTGCCATCGATGAGCTGGTTGATGAGTTGGCGGTTGTCGCTATAGCCCTCGTTGCCCTCGGCAAAGGCGATGTAGGCCTGGGTGACAGGCTCTTTCAGGTGCTTGAGCAGCAGGTCTGCTACCCCGTCGGGGCTGTCGGGCAGATGGATGTGCCGCATCACCAGCTGGTGCTTGTGGCGGTAGTTGTCTATCGCCTGGCTGACCTCGGCCCAGTAGCGGCGCAGGACGCCGTGGACGATAGTGGGAATGCTGTCGACAAACACCTGGCGCGAGCGGGTGGCAAAGTCGGGCTCGGAGGGCAGGCCGAGGAGGGTGCTGGTGTTGAGCTGCATCATGCCGGCGGCGGTGTTGCAGGTCGCTACACGCCACTGGCTGGGGTAGCCCACGGCTGCCGCGGTGGCAATCTCGATCATCTGGCTGTCGGCCCGGCCTGTCTGGGCAATGTCGCTGATGTGGAGGTGCCCCGTGAAGATGACGTGGACACCGGCCTCGACCAGGCGCCGGCACAACGGGGCTGCCTCGCCGACCATATAGGGGGAGGCCAGCGTGTCCTCCATGTGGAAGTGAGGCACCAGGTGATGGTGCATCATGGCGATGACGCGGCGTCCGGCAGCGGTGGCCCTCGTTGCCTCGTCCACGAGCCACTGCTGTGATGAGGCTTCAAGGCTGCCGCTGGTCTTGCAGTGGTCCTGGGCATCGCCACGGGAGACAAAGGTGTTGAGCCGGTCCATGCACGCGTCGATGGCGAGGATGGTCAGGCCGTTGCTCACGTCGCGGCTATAACTCAGTGTATCCGGGTCACGGCGCGAGTGGCTGTCATAGCCCATCTGGCGGTAAATCTCGGCAAACTCGGGCCGGGTGATGGTGTCGGCGGGTGTGGTGTTGTCACCGTCATAGTATTTGGCATCAGGATTGTTGATGTCGTGGTTGCCGGGGATGACCAGCACCTGGATGCCGCCGTCCACCAGACGCTGTAACTGTGACGCCACCAGTTGATGGCTCAAGCGCTCACCATCCTTGGTCAAGTCGCCGGTCACCAGCACCAGGTCGGGGTGCAGTTCAAGCAGGTTGCCCACCAGGGTGTCCAGTATCTCGACGCTCTCACGCAGCATCTTGCGGTCACGGGCCAGATATTCCTCAAACGCGTCCCCGTCGCTGATGAGCAGTCCGGGTGCCATGACGTGTAGATCGCTGATGATGGCTATCTTGACAAGCTGATTGTGCTTGGAATCCTGAGTAAATGTCGTTCTAGTGCTACTCATCGTTGCTTATTCTTAGTTTAATGTTCACATAAATGAATCCTCCGACAGCCAGTTGCAAAGAAAAGCAATCTTTTACTAAAAACAAAGGAAAAACGTTTGCTATTTGTCCAAAACTATGCTTTTTCCTTGATCCTGGATGCTTAATCGGTCTCTTGATAAAAGCGAGGCCGCCCAAATGGATTGCTTTTGGGTGGCCTCGTTGTTGGGGGGTGTCATGCATGTTTAGTCGTTGAGGATGAGCATGGCGTCGCCATAGGCGCCGAAGCGGTATTTCTCCTCGATGGCGACCTTGTAGGCGTTCATCGTCTGCTCATAGCCGCCGAAGGATGCCTGGGCCATCAGCATGATGGAGTAGGGCATGTGGAAGTTGGTCACCAGGGCGTCACAGGTCGTGCACTCATAGGGCGGGAACAAGAACTTGTTGCTCCAGCCGCCGTAGGGCTTGATGTGGCCGTTCATGCCCACGCAGGTCTCAAAGGCACGCAGCACCGACGTGCCGATGGCGCACACCTTGTTGCCGCCGTCGCGCAGGGTATTGACCTTCTCGGCCAGCTCGACGCTGACGTCCATCTCCTCGCTGTCCATGCGGTGCTTGGACAGGTCCTCGACCTCGATGTCGCGATAGCTGCCCAGGCTGATGTGCATCGTGAGGAACTCGCGGTCGATGTCGCGGATCTCCATGCGGCGCATCAGCTCGCGGGAGAAGTGCAGACCGGCGGCAGGTGCAACCACGGCACCCTCCTTGCTGGCAAAGATGGTCTGGTAACGCTCGGCATCCTCCTCCTCGGCCTCACGGTTGATGTAGTAGGGCAGGGGAGTGTTGCCCAGGTTGTAGAGATCCTTCTTGAACTGGTCGTGGTCGCCGTCATAGAGGAATCGCAGCGTGCGGCCGCGCGAGGTGGTATTGTCGATGACCTCGGCCACCATCGAGTCGTCAAGACCGAAGTACAGCTTGTTGCCGATGCGGATCTTGCGGGCGGGTTCCACCAGCACGTCCCACAGCTTGTTGTTGGGGTTGAGCTCACGCAGCAGGAACACCTCGATGCGGGCGCCGGTCTTCTCCTTGTTGCCGAACAGCTTGGCGGGGAAAACCTGTGTATCGTTGAACACGAACAGGTCGTGAGGGTTGAAATACTCAATAATCTCCTTGAACACTCGATGCTCGATCTGGTTACTGCGCTTGTGGAGCACCATCAGGCGTGACTCGTCGCGCACGGGCGCGGGATGTGAGGCAATCAGTTCCTCGGGCATCCGGGTATTGAATTCTGAAAGTTTCATATTTCTCTATACAATTATATATTATGTGTTATTTCTATTCTTGCTTCTGTCTGATGCTGTATCACTTGATCTGCGAGGTGCGCTTGGGCGGTGCGTCGCAGTGCTGCGGCTTGGCCTGCTTGCGGGCGGCACGTTCGGCCTTCTGGCGGGCGGCGCGCTCGCGGTTCTCGATGCGCTCGCGTTCCAGTCGCTCGGCGGCGGCCTGCTCGGGCGAGACATAGGTCTCGTTGTCGAGTCTCTCGACCAGTTGCTCGAGCGTGAGGCACTTGTCCACGGTCACGTCTCCCACGCGGGTGCGCCGCAGGGCAGTCAAGTGGGCTCCGCTGTCCAGGGCGGCACCGATGTCGCGTGCCAGGGCGCGGATGTAGGTGCCCTTGCTGCACACGACGCGTATCTGCAACGTGGGCTCGTCGGGCAAGCCGCATTGCAGCACCTCGATCTCGTCGATGACGAGGGTCTTGGGACGGATTTCCACGTCCTGACCCTTGCGGGCCAGCTTGTAGGCCGGTTTGCCGTCAATCTTGCAGGCCGAGAACGAGGGCGGCACCTGCTCGATGCTGCCGGTGAACTGCTCTTGCAGCACGCGGTCGATGAGGGCGCGGTCGATGTGTTTCCACTCAAATGTGGCATCTACCTCGGTCTCCAGGTCATAGCTGGGCGTGGTCGCACCCAGCCGGAGGTCGGCGATATACTCCTTGACGCCCGCCTGCAGCTCGTCGATGCGCTTGGTGGCATGGCCGGTGCACAGCAGCAGCACGCCTGTCGCCAGTGGGTCGAGGGTGCCGGCGTGGCCCACCTTGACCTGGCGGGTGCCCAAGTGGGTGCGCAGCACGGCGCGCACCTTCTTGACCGCGGCAAACGAGGTCATCCTCAGCGGCTTGTCGATGCAGAATATTTCGCCTTCTATCGGGTTGAGCATTTCAGATAATCTACTTAGAATGGATGTTGATGTCCCAGTCCGGTGTCTAATCCACCATCTGTAACGACTGGCCGCTCAAGAGCATCACCAGAATGATAACACCCACGATGATGCGGTACCAGCCGAAGGCCTTAAAGCCATACTTGGTCAAGAAATTGACAAACCATTTCATGGCGAGCAAAGCCACAATAAAGGCGACCACACAGCCCACAATCAAGACGATGATGTTGTGGGTCGTGGCCCACTCGGCATTGTCCTTGAATAAATCCACCAGATCGAGCAGCGTGGCACCGGCCATGGTGGGCACTGCCAGGAAGAACGAGAATTCAGCGGCCTTGCGCCGTGTGAGCTTCTGTGACATACCGCCCACGATGGTAGCCATGCTGCGACTCACACCTGGAATGACCGATATACACTGGAACAAACCTATCTTGAAAGCCTTGCGCTCGTCAAGCTGCACAGCCTCGCTTCCCTTATTGAAAATGCGGTCACAGAACAGCATGAACACGCCACCAGCTACCAGCATGATGGCGACAACCATGACACTGTCGAGCAGCCAGTCGAGCAAGCCCGATTTCTTGGCTGCCAAGCCGATGACGACTGCGGGCAGCACTCCCACCACGAGCAGCCAGTAGAAATACCACTTGTGCCTGAAACGCTGCCACGACGAGGAGCCTTCAGGGGCGGGGGTGTTATCGAGACGGAAGAACTGCTTCCAGTACAGCACAACAACCGACAGGATCGCTCCAAACTGGATGATGAACGTGAAGGCATGCACAAAGGCGTCACCCTGAGCAACGCCCAGCAGATTCTGAGCGATGATCATGTGGCCCGTTGACGAAACAGGAAGGAACTCGGTGAGTCCTTCTACTATAGCAATGATGATTGCTTGCAGCAGATCCATGCCGATAAAGTTTATTCTTCAGTTTGGGTCTTGTCGTTATTGTCTTTCTTGCGGTAGATGATGGCAAATGCCATGAGTACAAAGCCCAGGAAGGCGATGACGGGACCCGTGGTCACGCGGCTGCTCTCGAACAGGTCTTTGTTGAACGTGTCACCTGTGTTGGCGCTACCGGTCATCAGCCAGAAGCCGATCACGATCAGCAGCAGGCAGATGCCCATCAGGATGAAGTTAATCTTGGTCAGTGGATAGGATACTTTGCCCTTGTCCTTGCTCTCAACTTGAGTTCTCTTTTCTTGAGTTGCCATTATTTTCTTTATTGTTA
>JAFTFA010000119.1 GCA_017449785.1 Muribaculaceae bacterium
GCAGTAACTTTGCAAGTTAAAACTACTGAATTGATTGGACAACTATGACAACCGGCAATATGATACGCTTTGTGTGCATCCTGCTCCTGTGGTTGGGATTGTGCTGGCTGCTGCTCACGCGGGCGGCAAGGATCGACTTCATGGTGATTTTCACCATTGTGGCCTCAGGTATCATCGTGTTTGTCCCTCTCTATAAGAAATATGTGAGAAAAAAAGACTAGACCATGACCAAGAACTCATTCATAAAAGAACATTGCCCACTGCTGGCCCAAATCGACAGCCCTGCCGACCTGAGGAAACTCGACATCGACAAGCTGCCGCAGGTGTGCCAGGAGCTGCGGCTATTCATGATACACGAGCTGTCGAGCAACCCGGGACACTTCGCGTCGAGCATGGGTGCTGTCGAGATTATCGTGGCCTTGCACTATGTCTTCAACACACCGAGCGACCGCCTCGTGTGGGACGTAGGTCACCAGGCCTATGCCCACAAGATATTGACCGGCCGCCGCGACCAGTTTGACGACAACCGCAAGCTGGACGGCCTGAGCGGTTTTCCCAATCCTGCCGAGAGCGAGTATGACACCTTCACTGCCGGACACGCTTCCAACAGCATCTCGGCAGCACTGGGCATGGCGATTGCCGCCGAGCTGCAACACAACAGCGACCGCAAGGTGGTCGCCGTCATCGGCGATGCAAGCATCAGCGGCGGACTGGCCTTTGAGGGCATCAACAATGCCACGACCAATCCCAATAACCTGATCATTGTCCTGAACGACAACGACATGGCCATCGACGCCAACGTGGGCGCGCTGAGTTCCTACATGAGCGACCTGCACACGTCCCATCGCTATAACAAGCTGCGCTACAAGACCTACCAGTTCCTGCGCCGCCACAATGTCATCAACGACAACCGCAAGGGACTGATCATGAGATTCAGCAACGCGTTGAAGTCGCTGTTCTCGGGCCAGCAGAACATCTTTGAGGGCCTGAACATCCGCTACTTTGGCCTCTACGACGGCCATGACGTGAAACGCCTGGTCAAGATTTTCAACGAGATCAAGGACATGACTGGCCCCAAGCTGGTACACCTGCGCACCATCAAGGGCAAGGGCTTTGCCGCTGCCGAGGCCGATCCCGCCACATGGCACGCCCCGGGCAAGTTTGACGAGGAGACCGGCGAACGCATCAAGGGCGGCAAGGGCGGCCCGATCAAGTATCAGGACGTGTTCGGCAAGACACTGGTGGAACTCGCCGAGAAGAACGACAAGATCGTCGGCATCACGGCAGCCATGCCCAGCGGCACATCGATGTCACTGATGCTGGAGGCGATGCCGACACGCGCCTTTGACGTGGGCATCAGCGAAGGCCACGCGGTGACGTTTGCAGGCGGTCTGGCCAAGGACGGCATGCGCCCCTATTGCGCCATCTACAGCACCTTCCTGCAGCGCGGCTATGACTCCATCATCCATGATGTAGCCATCCAGGGGCTGCCGGTGACCTTCTGCATCGACCGCGGCGGCATCGTCGGCGAGGACGGCGTGACCCACCACGGCCTGTTTGACCTGGCCTACCTGCGCTGCATCCCCGGCATGACGGTGGCATCGCCGCTCAACGAGCACGACCTGCGCAACCTGATGTTCACCGCCCAACAAGACGACATGGGCCCGTTTGCCATCCGCTACCCGCGCGGCAAGGGCGTCATTGCCGACTGGCACAATGAGATGCAGACGCTGCCTCCAGGCCGCGGCCGCCGCATGAGCGAGGGCGAGGGCGTGGCAGTGTTAAGCATCGGCCACATCGGCAACGAGGTTATCGAGGTTGTCAACCGCCTGGCCCAGCGCGGCATCAAGGTGGGTCACTATGACATGATCTACCTCAAGCCCATCGACGAGGACATTCTCGAGGAAGCCACCACCCGCTACCACAGCCTCATCACCATCGAGGACGGCACTGTTGTGGGCGGCCTGGGGTCGGCTGTAGCCGAGTGGATGACCCGTCATGACAAGACCAACAGACTGAGGATGCTGGGCGTGCAGGACGAATTTGTGCATCAGGGCACTGTGGCCGAGCTGTATGAACGGTGCGGCATGGACGCGGCATCACTGGAAAAGACCATCATGCAGTTGATGGACCACAGCGACAAGAATTGACCAAAACAATATAGTATATTATAGAATAATGAGAATTGTTATTGCCGGCGCTGGAGAAGTCGGGACACATCTGGCCAAGATGCTCAGCAACGAGGAGCAAGACATCATCGTCATGGACGTTGACAACAAGAAGCTTGAGCCACTCGAGAACTACAACCTGCTCACCCACCAGGGCAGTGCCATCTCGTTCAGCGACCTGAACGCGATCAAGACCGGCGCGTGCGACCTGTTCATTGCCGTGACCAAGAGTGAGGCACGCAACATCCTGGCGTGCTCGATGGCCAAGAAACTCGGTGCCAAGAAAACCGTCGCCCGCATCGACAATGACGAGTTCTTCAACGCCAAATGGCGTGAGCACTTCACCAAGCTGGGCATTGATCACCTCATCTATCCCGAGATGCTGGCGGCCAAAGAGATAGCCCGTGCATTGAAGCGCACATGGACAAGAAACTGGTTTGAACTGTTTGACGGCGAGCTGATCGTCGTCGGTGTAAAGATACGCAACAATGCCGCCATCGTCAATCAGATGCTCAAGGACGTGTCCAACATCAGCCACTTCCTGCACGTGTCGGCCATCAAGCGCAACCGCGAGATCATCATCCCGCGCGGAGATGACCGCGTGCTGGAAAACGACATCATTTACATCGCCACCACCCGCGACCACATTGACGAGGTACGCGAGGCCTGCGGCAAGGTGCAGCACGACGTGGACAATGTGCTCATCGTGGGCGGCAACGACATCGCCGAGCAACTCATCAAGAAGCTGGGCAAGAGCGTGGACATCAAGATCATCGAGGAGGACATGCAACGCTGTGATGAACTTGCACAGCGCTACCCCAACTGCAAGCTGGTGCAGGGCGACTTCCGCGACACCGAGCTGAGCGAGGAGGAGAGCGTGAGCTACTATGACTCGTTCATCGCACTGGGCGAGAACAGTGCTGTCAACATGATGTCCTGCATGATCGCCAAGACCAACGGCGTGCCCAAGACCATCGCCCGGGTCGAGGACATCCAGTTCATCAACGAGGCCGAGGCCCTGAACATCGGCACGATTGTCAACAAGAAACTGCTGGCCTCGGCCCGCATCTACCAGATCATGATCGATGCTGACGAGGACAATGCGCGCTGCCTGGCCCTGGCCGATGCCGAGGTGGCCGAGGTTATCGTCGAAGAAGGGGACCGCGTCACCCGCTCCGACGTCAAGGACCTGAAACTGAGTCGCGACTTCACCATTGCGGGCCTCGTCCGCAATGGCAAGGGTCAGCTCGTTGACGGCAATACCCGCATCCAGGCTGGAGACCACGTGGTGGTATTCTGCCTGCAAGGTGCTATCCACAAACTCGACAAATACTTCTCGTGATGCTCAAGCGCACCAACCAAAATATCAACTTCGCCATAGTCATCAGGATGCAGGGCTGGCTGCTGCTCATAGA
>JAFTFA010000120.1 GCA_017449785.1 Muribaculaceae bacterium
CGAATTAATCGAATTATACGAATAATCATTTAGTAATGAGATAAAACGGAATCATTCTAAGAAATATCGTGATAAAAATTCGATTAATTCGATTAATTCGTAGGCAAAATCAGCTTGCAGGATTTGAAGAGGAAGGAGGAGGGTGGAGAGAGGAGAGAGGAGAGAGGAACTCGTGGGCCTATCGGTTGCTCCCTTCCATACACCCATACACCTCAAGTTTCTAAAGTGGCACAGCTACTTTAGAAACTTGATTCACAATACATGAGGCTTGGAGTCGGGGGTGTGGGTGCTGAGGATGCGCAGGGGCTTCGGGTAGAGGTTGTTGGCGCGATTGCCCAGGTTGTTGGCCAGGCCGAGGACGGCACTCTGGTGCACGATGAGGACATAGCCGCGGGGCGCATCGACCGTGATGCTCTCGCCACGCAGGTAGCGCAGGGCCGTGGGGTAATCCACCTCACCGACTGGAAACGCCTCGGCCGACCTGGCTGTTGACATGGCCAGGGCATGGTGGGGCACGGTCTTGCGGCCCATGACGGTCGCGAGTTCCACGCCGGCATGCAGCACGTTGAGCGAGGCACGCAGGGCCGCCACCTCGCGACGGATGTCCACGGGCACGGCAATCATCAAGTCGCCCTGCTGGTCGATGGCATATTCATCGGGCCGGGAAAGCCATTGTTTGCCCGTTTCATCGGCTTTTTTGGCATTTTTCTCCTTGATGCGCACGTCTTGCCGCGGGGCATCACCAGCCTTGCGGAAGACGGCCATGAACAAGCCCTCGCCATCCACCCGATGGGGCATGAAGCGATAGCAGTGGCAGCCGCTGCCGATGGCGGGATGGATGTTCCACGACGGCTCGACGGGCACCTCGACCGACACGGCACCCAACTCGCTGACGATGAAATCGGCCATTTCCTCGTTCTCCTGGCGGTTATAGGTGCAGGTGCTGTAGATGAGCAGGCCACCGGGACGCAGGGCCGGCCACACGTCGGCAAGAATCTCGCGCTGGCGCTGGGCACACTGCTCGACCAGGGCGGGTGTCCACTGGGCGACGGCCTCGTCGTCCTTACGCATCATGCCCTCGCCACTACACGGCACGTCGGCGGCAATGACGTCAAAGAAGCCATTGAGTTTTCCCACCTGGGCCGGCGCATTGCTCGTCACCACACAGCGAGGATGGCCCCAGCGGATGACGTTGTCGGCCAGCACACGGGCGCGTGGCGGCACGATCTCGTTGGCCACGACCAGCGAGCGCGACGGCAACGCCTGTATGGCCGCCGTGGTCTTGCCGCCGGGAGCGGCACACAGGTCCAGATAGCGCACCGGCTCATGGACCAAGTGCCTGATGACGTGGGCAATAAACATCGACGAGGCATCCTGCACATAGTAGCGCCCGGCATGCCAGTCGGGGTCGAAGGTGAAGGCCGGCCGGCCATCGGTATAGAACCCCTCGCTGCACCAGGGAACGCGGCGGCACCCCTCGGGCACAGCGGCTCCCCGCGCACTATTGACGCGCACAGCGACACTGGGCTCGGTCGAGGTTATCGCCTCGGCCAAGGCCTCCCATTCATCGGGCAGCAAGCCACGCAGTTGTTCAATAAACGATTCTGGCAGATTCATCGCCGCAAAGTTAGTTGAAATGCAGCAAACACGCCACAAATCATGCTCGGTAAATCACTTTACGTCCAAATCTACCCTTTTTACCCCACATTTGGACAAAAATCGGTCACTTTCCGTCCAAATCTATACTTTTTACCCCACTTTTGGACAAAAATCGGTCGGTTTTCGTCCAAATCCATACTTTTTACCCCACTTTTGGACAAAAATCGTTGTTTTTCTCCTTTTTCATCGCTACCTTTGCCAACAAAAAAAAGAATACAATGGAAAGACTCATCGGACGCAAACAGGAATGCGAAGAACTGAAGTGGGCAATGGAGTCCAAACGCTCAGAACTGATTATCCTATACGGTCGTCGCCGCATAGGCAAAACTTTTCTTGTTCGCAGGTTCTTCAATGACAGGTACAGTTTTCACTATGTCGGAGCCCATCGCCAGAAAAAAGCCGTTCAGCTACAGAACTTCAGGGAAGCCCTCCTGCGATATTCCGACCGTAATGATATACCCCAATTCAATAATTGGCACGAAGCTTTCCTTGAATTACAAGCATTTCTTGAACAATGCACCGATAAGCGCAAGGTCATCTTCTTTGATGAAATGCCGTGGATAGACACCCAGGGAAGTGAGTTTGTCGATGAGCTGGAATATTTCTGGTCCAATTGGGTGCAAAATCGGGACGACATCGTTTTCATTGCCTGTGGCAGTGCCACCAGCTGGATGAAAGAGAAGCTGGAAGACAACCAGGGCGGACTGCACAACCGCATTACCCATAGCATCTACCTACGCCCATTCTATCTGAGTGAGTGCAAAGCCTATCTAAACGAGCATGGATTTGAATGGGATGATTACCTGATTCTGCAATGCTATATGATCTTTGGCGGCGTGCCATACTATCTAAGTCTGTTGAAACCCGAGCTGAGTCTTGCCGAGAATGTGGATTATTTGATATTTGGTCGAGGCGGCGACTTGAGCAACGAAATCAATGAATTATACCATGCCCTATTCAATAAGGCCGACCGCTACATCAATATCGTCAAGCTGCTGTCAAGCAAGCGTGAGGGTTTCACCCGTAGCGAGATCGAGCAAAAGACCGGATACAGCGGCGGTGGTCTGAGTAAGATGCTCAACAATCTTGAACGCTGCGATTTCATCATATCCTACGCCCAGTTCGGCAATAAGAACAAACAGACGCTATTCAGGCTTGCCGACTTCTACACGCTTTTCTACTTCCGCTATGTGGAGAATAACCGAACGCGTGATGAACAATACTGGCAACACCACTTCAATGACCGCAGCGTGGAATCGTGGGAGGGCTTTACCTTTGAGGAAGTGTGCCTTAGACACTTGCCGCACATCAAGCGGGGACTGAGTATTGCAGGAATGGCCACCGAAGCCTCGTCGTGGCGTTATGTTCCCCGCAAGGGCGACAGCCGTAAAGGCGCTCAAATCGACCTCGTCATCAAACGCGCCGACAAAATCATCCACCTCGTCGAGATGAAATTCTCAGAGAGACCTTATACCATCACCAAGGACTACGAAAAACGGCTACGGGAACGCAAAGATCTCTTTATGGACGTCACTGGCATCACGAGAGGCCCTGTCATCACGTTCATCACCCCGATGGGTATAGCCAGGGGCATACATTCATCAATTGTCCACAGCCAACTCACTGCTCAAGATCTATTTGCGGTCTTCTGATTTTCTACAAAATCACGTTTTTTGTCCAAAAGTGGGTACAAATACCCACATTTGGACAAAAATCGGTCGGTTTTCGTCCAAATCTATACTTTTTACCCCACTTTGGGACAAAAATCGGGTTCTCTATTTCCTGGCAATACAATTCATAGGTGCAGGCGGGCAGGTCGAATGACCAGCACAAGGCCGCTGGCCTTGTGCTGGCTTCCTGGCCTGCTAAACTTTCCCAGGACGATAGTAAATACCATTAAGCGAGGGCGGACAAACAGACGGGTAACGCGGTGGTTGGAATTATGGTTTTTTAAGGATTGAAAACGTTGGCGAATGGCTGATTTTTTGTAATTTTGTACGTTTTTATACACCCCCTATTCGAGAGGGAATAAAGCGAGAAAAAACTACATTTTTATGTCAGAAGAAAACAAATATATCGAAGAACAAGAAGAGAAGAATTATTCAGCGTCCAACATCCAGGTCCTTGAGGGTCTGGAAGCCGTGCGCAAGCGTCCCGCGATGTACATCGGCGACACCCATGTCAAGGGTCTGCACCACCTGGTGAGCGAGGTCGTGGACAACTCCATCGACGAGGCCCTGGCGGGCTTCTGCGACCACATCGATGTGTTCATCGGTGAGGACAACAGCATCACCGTGCGCGACAACGGCCGCGGCATTCCCGTCGATGAGCACGAGAAACTGCACAAGTCGGCCCTCGAGGTCGTGATGACCGTGCTGCATGCCGGCGGCAAGTTTGACAAGGGTTCCTACAAGGTGTCGGGCGGTCTGCACGGCGTGGGCGTGAGCTGCGTGAACGCGTTGAGCGACTACCTGCGCGCCGAGGTGCGCCGTGGCGGCAAGGTCTATATGCAGGAATACAGCCTGGGCAAGCCGACGAGTGAGGTCAAGGTCATCGGCGACTGCAAGGAAGAGGAGCATGGCACGACCATCATCTTCCACCCCGACGGCAGCATCTTCTCGACCACGGTCTATGAGTTTGACATCCTGTCCAACCGCCTGCGCGACCTGGCCTACCTGAACGCCGGCGTGTCGCTGTCGATCACCGACCTGCGCACCCGCGACGAGAACGGCAACCCGCGCAGCGAGACCTACTACAGCGAGACGGGCCTTGACGAGTTTGTCCGCTACATCGACGGCAACAAGGAGGCCCTCATCCAGGACGTCATCCACATCAAGAGCAAGAAGGGCGACATCCCCGTCGAGGTCGCCATGACCTATAACACGTCGTTCAACGAGAACATCTACTCGTTTGTGAACAACATCAACACGATCGAGGGCGGTACCCACCTGACGGGCTTCCGCCGCGGCCTGGGCTCAACCTTGAAGAAGTATGCCGAGGACAACAAGATGCTCGAGAAGGCCAAGGTCGAGATCAAGCCCGAGGACTTCCGCGAGGGTCTGACCGCCATCATCTCGGTCAAGGTGCTGGAGCCCCAGTTCGAGGGCCAGACCAAGACCAAGCTGGGCAACACCGAGGTCATCGGTGCCGTTGAGACCGCCGTGCGCGATGCCCTGAACACCTATCTCGAGGAGCATCCCACCCAGGCCAAGACCGTCATCGAGAAGGTCATCCTGGCCGCCCAGGCACGCCATGCCGCCCAGAACGCCCGCCTCAAGGTGCAGCGCAAGTCGCCGCTCGCCGGCGGCGGCCTGCCCGGCAAGCTGGCCGACTGCTCGTCGAAGGATCCCGCCGAGAGCGAGCTCTTCCTGGTCGAGGGTGACTCGGCAGGCGGCAGCGCCAAGCAGGGCCGTGACCGCAAGTTCCAGGCCATCCTGCCCCTGCGCGGCAAGATCCTCAACGTCGAGAAGGCGATGGACCACAAGGTGTTTGAGAGCGACTCGATCGTTACCATCTTCCGTGCCCTGGGCGTGACCATCGGCACCGAGGAGGACCCCAAGGAGGCCAACCTGAGCAAGCTGCGCTACCACCGCATCATCATCATGACCGATGCCGACGTCGATGGCGCGCACATCGACACACTGCTGATGACCTTCTTCTTCCGCCGCATGAGGCCCATCATCGAGAACGGCTACCTCTACATCGCCACCCCGCCCCTGTACCGCGCCCGCACCAAGAAAGGTCAGCGCGAGGAATACTGCTGGGACGAGACGCAGTTGCGCAAGTTCATCGATGAGTATGCCGGCGGCAACGAGGACGGCGTGACCGTGCAGCGATTCAAAGGTCTGGGTGAGATGAATCCCGAGCAGCTGTGGGAGACCACCATGGATCCCGAGCACCGCCTGCTCAAGCGCGTCAACATCAGCGACGCTGCCGAGGCCGACCGCATTTTCTCGATGCTCATGGGCGAGGACGTGGAACCGCGCCGCAAGTTCATCGAGGAGAATGCCACCTACGCCACGATCGACACGTAATTCTAAACTTGCCAAAATATTGGCAAGTTTAGAAGGTTAAGGGTTAAGGGTTAATGAGGCCTTTGGCTACGTGGGGCGTAATCCCCGCGACGATATATATTTTTCTTCTACACCACTCCCGCCGGCCTGCCGCCCCGGGAGTGTTTTTTATGATACCCGACAGCAGGTCACGATAGATAAAACCACCATAGCGATAAAATGCAGTTTTCAGGCAGTAAAAGGTGATCATTTAGATGAAATGTTGTATCTTTGTATTTGATTAGCTAACGAATAGACTTGATCCGGTTTTGTTTTGAGTGCTTTCCAGCAAGAATAGAAACTTAAGGGGACATCTATAAATTAGCTTGACGTGGATTTTGATCTATTTTTGAGCAGATTTTGGCTTAACTTTGCAGGAGCATAGCAAGCTATGGTCCAAGAAGATAAGTCAAAATATGCCAAAAAGAAACAAAATACAGTCAACATAAAATATCAACATTTCGGTAATTTATAGATGTCCCCTTAATAAAATCAAGAATAATATGAGGCACTATCTTAAGAATCTTGAGGACACCGTCCGCCAACACTGGACCCAAAAAGCCCTGTGTGACTATAATGGAGACTCCTTTACCTATGCACAACTGGCCATCAACGTAGAGCGCTTCCGCATCTTCTTTGAAACTACTGGAATAAGTAAGGGTGATAAAATCGCGCTGTGCGCACGCAATTGCGCCCGATGGGCCATGACATTCTGGGGAATCAATGTGAATGGTTGTGTTGCGGTCCCCCTGCTGGCCGACTTCCACCCGAGTACTGTTTCACTTCTCACGCACCACTCGGATAGCGTCGTGCTCTTTGTTGATGATGATATCTGGTCAAAAGTGAATCCCGAGGAAATGCCTCACCTCAAGGCCGCCATCAACGTAAAGGACGGCAACCTGCTGTGGCACAGGGATAAGGAGGTGGCCGATGCTTGGCAGAACCGCAAGAATGCCTTTGCACAGCAATATCCCGATGGCATGTACCCCGAGCAAGTGTCTTATCCCGACAACAATCTTGACGACCTGGCCATCATCAACTATACATCTGGAACCACGGGCAACCCCAAGGGCGTGATGCTGACCTACAAGGCCATATCGGATACCGACAATTTTGCCAACTCCCATTTCCCGAACACTCCCGGCGAGACCGTTGTATCGATGTTGCCACTGGCCCACATGTATGGCCTGGCTATCGAGTTTATCCATCCCAACGTCGATGGCGTGACTGTGTATTTCCTTGGCAAGACCCCATCACCCACCACGCTGCTCAAGGCGATGCGGGCCATCAAGCCCTATATGGTCGTCACGGTGCCTCTGGTCATGGAAAAGATCTATGCCAACGCCATTAAGCCCGCTCTGGAGAAGGCAAAGGCTGTCTTGGCTATCCCTGGCTTGAACAGACTGGTTTACAGGACAGCGCGTAAAAAACTGATTGAATCATTTGGCGGCGGAGTGCGGTGCTTCATCATGGGAGGAGCGGCGCTCAATCCCGAGGCTGAGCGATGCTTCAAGAAGATGCGCTTGCCCTATACCGTGGGCTATGGAATGACCGAAGCCTGCCCGTTGCTGGGCTATGAGTGGTGGACCAAGTTTGTTCCCGGGTCTTGTGGAAAACCCGTCCATGAACTGCGCATCGACTCGGAGGATCCCAAGCACATTCCTGGCGAGATTCAAGCCAAGGGACCCAATTTGACAATAGGTTACTACAAGAATCCCGAAGCGACCGAGGCGGCTTTCACCCAGGATGGCTGGTTCCGCACGGGCGACCTGGGCGTGATCGACGAGAAGGGCAATATCTTTATCCGAGGACGCATCAAATCGATGATCCTGAACTCCTCGGGCCAAAACATCTATCCCGAAGAGGTCGAGGCCGTTCTGGCCAACTGCCAGTATGTGGAAGAATGCCTCATTGTGGACCGTGAAGGCAAAATCACGGCTCTGGTATATCCCGAACTGCCCGAAGACATGGACGATGAGACAAAGTCCACCATCCCGGGAAAGATCCGCGACGAGGCCAACAAATCCCTTCCGGCCTACAGCAAAATCTTCAAAGTGGAATTCATGGAAGAACCCTTCGAGAAAACCCCGAAGAGAACCATCAAACGCTTCCTCTACCACTAAAGCGGTCCCTAGGCCACACTGACCTTCGGCCAGTGCGCCCTAGGGCTATGGATAGTCAAGGCCTCCTGGCCTGTTAAACTTTTGGCAATGATATAGATGTTGGCCCATTGGTGGTATTAACCGCCCTGTTGGGCGGGAAATTAAACAAAATTATAAATAAAATTAAAATAAATAATCATTATATTTAATTTTTATACAAATTTTTTGTTTGATTTCCCGTGCGTTAGGCCGATTAAAAGCCAACAACTGAATTATGACACAGCCTCCCGGGGGCGTTGATGCCCCGTGATTCCCCGTTTCTCTGGTGACGATAGGGATTTCAGCGTGAGACGCCCATTTGCTTCAAGTAGTCGGCAAGCGGCGGCATACCCATCTCGTGCCGCCATTGATCGACCTTGCCGGGGTCAAGCAATTGATAAAGTCTGCCGTCAACAATTTGGCTGCCATATCGTTGCGGACGATTCTCAAACATGGCAATCCTATCGTCCATCATCGCAATGCACTCCAGCGAAATGTCACCGCGCCGCGAGGCTTGCTCAAAAAGCGGGAAATACTTCCTCTGCAGTTCAACCGGCGCATGCTGGATGACAAGCCAAAAGACGGTACAGGCGTTTCCCACTTGGTCGCTTCCCACAAAGCCCCGAGTGTCCAATATGTTGCATATTGCCTCCTGATTGATGCTATCGACACGTTGCATCTCGCGCGTCAACGAGTCGATGAGTGCCTGGTCGGGCTCGGCTGCACGGTAGGCATCCAGAAACTCATAGCGTATGCTCTGGTCGCTCTGGGCGATGGCTTGCAGCCTTGCCCTTAACGGCTTGTCGAAATGCGCCTCGATGCGGTCGCGGCGGGTCGTCATGGTATCGACATAGTTGCTCCACCTGGCGTCATCATGCAGCAAGGCAAGATCGCTGTCGGCCGCGGGATCATCGACATACCACCCGGGCTCGCTGCTGATGCGGGCGTTGAGCCGGGCAAATGCCACGTCGGTTTCTCCCGCCAATGCCGCTGCACATGCCGCGTTATACAGGTGAGAGCCGTCAATCTTCTCGCCGGTAGCGAATGCCGCCTCAAACTGTCTTGACGCTCCCCTGTAATCACCGGCCATGAAACAGGAGTCGGCGGCATGAATACAGTCAGCATAGGTGCGAGGTGACACTGTAGAGTTGCTTGCGGCAATCGTTATGTCGAGGAGTGCCCTCATGTGCTCGCCGACGGGTTGAATATTGCGCCGGGCGGTGATGTCGTAATGGAAATTCCCTGAAAACGGGACATGCTTGTCCTCGCCCTGCATGATATAGACGATGCCCAGATGCTTCCCATTTTTCACCAAGCGGTCAACGACGAGGATGCGATGCCGCTTGTTGTCGAAGATGTAATTGCGCCAAATCTCGTCATGGGGCTGAACGGCTCCTTCCCGTGGATTAGCCTCAACGACCAGTTCCACCCCGTCAGGACGGCGAACAAAGTCGGGCATCCATCGGCTGAACAGATTGGGCGTGAAGACGATAAACTGGTCGGCAAGCACGAGCTGCAACGAGTCGATTGTCAGTGGAATTTTACTGATTGCCGATGCGATATAATCCCGGCAATAGGGGTCGTAGGCCTGAAATTGTTCATCGCCAGTGATGAAGTGCAGGTCATATTCGCCATCACTCATGTTGGTCATGGGGAATACACTCTCGCCGCCAAAGTTGATAGCCACGCCATGGCGCTCACTGCTCACCACGTTGCCATCAAGAGCCCATCGTGATGATGAAGCGAAAGGTGGGATCCGGCTAACCGAGCATCCTGCCAGGGCAATAGCCACCGCCAATGCGACTAATATGTTTCTGATTTCCATTTCAACAGAACACTTTAAGTTTCCAAAGTGATGTACTCGTTGTGTTTTACGTGAGTCCGACGATTAGGTTTCATCGGACTCACGCTACTTTAATAACTAAGAATTACTGTTAAATTATTCGCCTTCTTGTTGAGGCTTGCTCTGGAGCTTGAACATAACGGGCAGGGTGTACCACACCGCCACGGGTTCGCCGTTCTGGCGGCCAGGTTCAAACTTGGGCAGAGATTTGACCACGCGGACGGCCTCGGCATCAATTTCCTCACTGACCGAACGGACGACCTTGACATCGCCCACCTGACCAGTCTCGTCAATCACAAACTGCAGGACCACACGGCCTCCGATATTATTCTGTGCGGCCATGGGCGGGTATTGGATGTTCTGGTACAGGTACCGCATCAATCCCTCAACGCCTCCAGGGAATTCGGGCATCTGCTCGACAGACTCATAGATTTTCGTGGGCTCGGGTACAGGTTCTTCGGGAGCCTGTTCTACCGTGCTCTCCTCGATAGCCTGCTCCTCGGCCTCGGTCTCGACAACCTCGGGAACGGCCTCGGCCTGGACAGGATCGGGCGACTGCATTACCGACTGGACTGCCGCATCTTGCTGAACGCTTGCTGTCACTACTGCTGCTACACTCTTGGGGTTGGCAAAGGCCAACAGCGCCAATGCGATTGCGGGCACCACAGCCAGCGCACGCAACATCTTCCATTGGCTGCTTTTGTTAGTAGTCATCATATGAATTCTTTTTTTAAGAGATTGATAATTGAAGTTATTTGCCATCGAGAATAGCTGGTTCCCGACAGATTTTCTGATTAAAAGCAACTGGTACTGCTTCGCGTCGACGCCTTGATTGATTACGGTCATATCGGCCTCATACTCATGCACTTGCCGCAGTTCACATGCCAGGAGCCAGGCTGCTGGATTCCACCACTGGAACAGGGTCACCAGCTTCACGAACAGCAAATCCCAAGAATGCCGCAGAGTGATATGGGCCATCTCGTGGGTGAGGATCTCGTGCGGGTTGTCACGATAGTCCTGCTCGCTGATCACGATGTGCTTGAAGTAGCTGAAGGGCGACAACTCGCCAGGCAGCACATGCAAGGTGATGTCATCGGACAACTGCTCCTTGCGGCCTGTTTTTAATAGACGGTGCAGGTTCCATTGACTATGCAGGAGCCACACGAGTGCCAGAGCCATCCCTATAAAATAGACGACTGTCATCACGCCCATCACCGTCCATGACGAGGCATTCCTGTGGGGCTGGGCAGCTCCTGCCGGCCCGACAAAAATCTCGTCCAGCACGACCATGCGGCTGGCTACCGATGCCGGGGCATCCAGCGAGAGCCTGATCCACGGCAGCACCAGGGCGAGGACCATGACAGTGAGCAGCGCCACGCGGTTGAAGCGGTGGAAGGTCTCTCGGCTGAGGAGCAACTTCCACAACAGGTAGAACGCGATGAGGCAGAGGCCCACTTTGATTTGATAGATGAGAAACATGGCAATGCATTGTTTACTGTTGGTTGTTCTCTTCCACTTCACGAATGAGTTCCTTCAACTCCTCCACGCTGATTTTCTCGCTCTTGACCAGAGCCGAGACGGCACTCAGGTAGGATTTGCCGAAGAACTTGTTGACCACGTTGGTCAACGAGCCGCCGCGATACTCCTCGCGGCTGATGCGGGCAAAATACTGGAAGCAACGGGCCGTGATGGCCTTGTGGCCTAGGAAACCCTTTTCCTCCAGTATCTTCATCAATGTAGCCAAGGTATTGACATGGGGGCGGGGCTCGTCATAGTAAGCCTGTAACTCGCGCACGAGCAGGGGACCATGATCCCACATCCGCTCCATGATTTCCTCTTCTTTTTGGGTTAACTGTTTCATTTTTCAAGCCTTATTTAAGTTTGACACCGCAAATTAACTAAACCGTTTAGTTATAAAACAAATTATTTTAGTTAATAAAACTAAATTCATTAGTTTTTATAATAGATTTGCTGTTAAGATAACCTTTTCCCTATCATTCCCGCTGATTTTTCACCGAAAAAGCGACAGAAGACTTCTTCTTTATAAAAATAACGTGTAAATTTGCACAACGGATCTCCTCTTGTCATCACCATTTGCATTTTACATATTATCTAAAAGTATCAACCATAAAATCCAACGACAATGAAGAAAGTTACCAAGTTACTGTTACTCTTGTTGGCGCTGCTGCCGACCATTGCCCAGGCACACGACTTTGTCGCCAACGGCATCTACTACAACATCAACGGCAATGAAGCCACTGTTACTTATCAGGGAACATCAGCAACCGGGGTGTCCAATGAGTACCAGGGTACGATTGTCATTCCCTCGACAGTGAACTACAACGGCGTGACCTACCCTGTCACTGCCATTGCCGACAGTGCGTTCTATCAAAACTACTACTTGGATGGCGCCACCATCGGTGATAATGTCCGAACCATTGGGAAGTATGCTTTTGCAGGCAACGGATTCACCAAGAACATCACCATCGGCAATGCTGTGACCACCATCGGTGACAATGCATTCTACAATTGCTATAGCCTCAGTGACATCACCATTCCCAATTCGGTCGTGACCATTGGCAGTGGTGCATTCTACAATTGCTATAAAGCCGCTAACATCAACATTGGCAACTCGGTCACTTCTATCGGCTATAATGCTTTCTATAATTGCAAGAAGGCCACCAGCCTGGACATTCCCAATTCAGTTACGAGTATCGGCAACTTTGCCTTTAACGAGTGCGCCGGATTGACCGAGGTAACCATCGGCACCGGCGTGACCGACATTGGAGACTTGGCATTCTATAAATGTTCCTCGCTGGAAACGCTCAACTACAATGCCATCGCCTGCAACGATTTCAACACCATCGGTGGTGCCTTTGCGGGCACACCCATCTCAACCCTCAACATCGGCAACAGCGTGCAGAGGCTTCCAAGTGACTTTGTCCGAGACTTGAAAAACCTGACCCGTGTGGATATCCCCAACTCGGTCATCACCATCGGTAAAGAAGCATTCTATGGCTGTTCAGGATTGACCCAAGTCACGTTCGGCAACTCGGTCCAGACCATTGGAGTCCATGCCTTCTACAACTGCACCGGATTGACCAGCGTGGACATTCCCAATTCGGTCGCCACTATCGACCACCGCGCATTTAACGGTTGCACGGGACTGACCCATGTCACCATCGGGACAGGTGTCACCAGCATCGGGACAGCGGCCTTCAATGACTGTCCATCCCTGGCAAGCGTCAACTACAATGCCATCACTTGCCGTGACATCACCTCTTGTCCTTTTGATAAAAATCTATCCACCTTCATCATCGGTGATGAAGTGCAGGTGATACCTGAACGCGCTGCCGAAGGATTGACTAACCTGACCAGCTTGACTATCCCCAATTCGGTTACCAAGATTGACCTTTGCGCCTTTGGTGGCTGCACGGGAGTGACCGACTTGACGTTAGGCAACTCGATTGATACCATCGGCGTCGGGGCATTCTATGATTGCATCGGATTGACCCGTCTGGAACTGCCCAACTCGGTCACCACCCTTGAATTTGGAGCCTTTGAGGGCTGCACGGGGCTGAAGTACGTCTCCTTTGGCAGCTCAATGATGTTCTGTGAGGGTTTCACATTCAATAATGCACTATCTATCGATACAGTCATCTGCACAGCAGTCACACCGCCCAGGTGGTTGAGTTCAGATGTTTTCATGGACAGTATCTATGAGAGCACGCCGCTCTTTGTGCCCGAGGGTTCGGTCAGTGACTATGAGAACGACCGTCACGGCTGGGGCCAGTTTGCCAAGATTCGCCCCATCGGATATGTAGATGTACTGGCAACAAGCATTTCACTCTATTTCACCAACTTAAGGCTGAGAGTGGGTCAAAAGATATCCAACCATGCCACCGTGTTGCCCGAGAACACCGAGGACAAGCGAGTGACCTGGTCCAGCAGCGACCCCACCGTGGCGAGCGTTGACAGTAATGGCATGATTACAGCCCTCAAGGTCGGTGTTGCCTACATCACGGCCACAACGGTTGACGGTAGTAACCTGAGTGCCACAGGCACCGTGACTGTCATCACATCACCAGGTGACGTCAGCGGCGACGGAGTCATCAACATCAAGGACGTGACCTCACTGATCAATCTCCTGCTATCGAACGGTGATGCACCTGCAGCTGCCGACGTCAATGGTGACGGCACAATCAACATCAAGGACGTTACCGACCTGATCAACACCCTGCTGGCAGCCAACAGCTGAGAAAAAGAGACGACGCAAACGTGTATTCTTTTTTTCATCACTGTCGGGTAAAAAGTAAAAACTCATCCGAAACATGGCGAGGCCCTACAGCCTGCTACAAGTAAGCCCGATTTGACAAACCTATATCGAAATCAATAATAATCAGCCAATTGCGTGGCTGGGTGAAGATTTTACCGGGCACTAGTGATAGACAATAGTAATAGCATTTTCATCGAGGGGGAGGGAGGGGTGACAATTTGGCATGAGATTTGCAGTAATGTAGGGTGTAAAGTGAATGAAATATGTTAATGAAAAAGAAGAAGTGAAAGGAGAGTAAAAACGATGTCAGTGTTTCGCGTCATATTATCGCTGATTTTCCCGCCGCTGGCTGTGCTGGACAAGGGATGTGGATCGGTACTGATTGTGACCATTCTCACAATAGCCGGGTGGATACCGGGTGTCATCGGTGCTCTGGTGATCCTGAATAGCGACACGAGCCGACCTGCCGCCCCCACCTATCCCACCTATCCGACGACCAGCAGCCGGAGACGTTGAAACCACTGATTGCCGCTGCCTGTAGGAAAAAGAGTTTCCATAGAAGCATGCAAGACGAGCCGGGAGCCCCATCAAGCGGGTTCCCGGCTCATTCTATTCCCCCACACGGGGGTGTGTCATAATTGGTATCTGGAACCTTTGATCGAGCTTCGCTCGAGAAATTAAACCCTAACTTTGCAGCGATGAAAGTTTGACGAATAAACTTTCATCGCTGCACGGCTTTTATTACCTTTGTCGTATTAAGGTAATGATTGACC
>JAFTFA010000006.1 GCA_017449785.1 Muribaculaceae bacterium
CGCCTATACCACCAAGGAGGGCACCATGATCTACTCGGTCTTTCCCCATCAGCACCTGGGGCGCGCCATTGACCTGCTGGCCGACCTCGTGCAGTGGTCGGTTTTCCCGCAGGAAGAACTGGACCGCGAGCGCGATGTGGTGCTCGAGGAGGCTGCCAGCTATCGAGATACGCCCAGCGATGCGGTCTATGACGACTTTGAGGACCTGCTGCTGGCCGGCAGCGAGCTGGGGCACAACATCCTGGGTCGCAAGGAAGACCTGGAACGACTCATCCGCGAGGACTGCATGCGCTACCTCAAGGCCCTGTATGTCCCTGCCAACATGGCATTCTTCTCGGTGGGTCCCGAACGGGCAGACCGCGTCTTCGGCTTGGCCGAGAAGTGCTTCGGCGGCATGAGCCACGCTGTGGCCACTCGCCATCGCAGTGAGCCTCAAGAGGTTGAACCCTTCAGGCGGGTCGTCAGCATCGGCACTCACCTGGCCCACACCATTGTCGGGGCGAGGGTGCCCTCGATGAGCCACCCGCTGCGGTATGCCCTGATGCTGCTCAACAACATCCTGGGCGGGCCCGGCATGAACTCGTTGCTCAATGTGGAACTGCGTGAGCGACGGGGATATGTCTATACAGTCGAGTCGTCGCTCTCGATGCTGAGCGACTGTGGCTGGATGGAGATTTACCTGGGTTGCGACCCCGATGACGTACGTTCCAGCCTGCGCGTCATTGAGCGCATCACGGGCAAGCTGGGACAGGAACTCCTGCCCGAGCGTCGCCTTGAGGCCTACAAGAAGCAGTATTGCGGCCAGCTGGTCGTTGCAGCCGACAGCACCGAGTTCATGGCGATGCGTGCCGGCCGCGGGCTGCTCTATCACGGCCGGGTGGCAACCATCGACGAGACCATCGCGCGCATCATGGCCGTCACGGCCGAGCAAGTGGCCCAGGCCGCAGCCTTCCTCAAGAGCGACCGCCTCAGCTCGTTCACGTTCCAGTAAAAAAATAAGTGGGCCGATGTTTTTGTAATCAACGGGAATTCTATACTTTTGTGACACTAAATCAATACTGCGCTTATTGACGATGAAGAAAATCTCTATTCTCATACCTTGTTACAACGAGGAGCAATCATTACCACTGCTCTATCCCGAACTGGTCAAGCTCATGGATAGCAACACCGACTATCAGTGGGAACTGATGTTTGTCAACGACGGCAGCCGTGACGGAACGTTGCAGGAATTGCAGCGTCTGCACCGCCAGGATGCCAGGGTCAACTATGTGGACTTGTCCCGTAACTTCGGTAAGGAGAATGCGATGCTGGCAGGATTTGACTATGTGACAGGCGATTGCATGGTTATCATTGATGCCGACTTGCAGCATCCGCCCACGCTCATTCCCGAGATGATCAAGTGGTGGGAGCAGGGCTATGACGACGTCTATGCCAAGCGCAAGTCCCGCGGCAAGGAGAGCTGGCTGCGCAAGCACTTGTCGCTGCAATTCTACAAGATACTGCAACGCTCGTCGCGCTTCGACGTGTTGCAGAACGTCGGCGACTTCCGATTGCTGGACCGCTGCTGCATCAACGCGCTCAAGAAGATGCGCGAGAGCGAGCGTTACACCAAGGGGATGTACTCCTGGATAGGGTTCAGGAAGAAGGACATCGAGTTTGTGCAGGGCGACCGCGTTGCCGGTGAGTCGTCGTGGAACTACAAGCAGTTGTTCTCCTTTGCCATCGATGGCATCACTTCCTTTACCAATGCGCCGTTGCGCATCTCGACCATCGTGGGCTTCTTTGTGTCGCTGTTCGCTTTCCTGTACATGATCTACGTCTTTATCAAGGCGCTCATCTGGGGTGATCCCGTCCAGGGCTATCCCACGCTGGTCATCCTCATCCTGTTCCTGGGCGGCATCCAGTTGCTCTCGCTGGGTATCATCGGCGAGTACATCGGCCGCATCTACAACGAGACCAAGAACAGGCCCGACTATATTGTGCGCGAGTTCAATGACGAGAAAGTGATATGATTTTTGACAACAGAACATCGCCAGGCGGGTCCAGCGCCCGCACGAGCCGCATCACCGACGTCCTCTACTGGATCCTGTTGATCGGTGGATGTGCGGTGTTCCTGTTGATGAACCTCTACACCACTGCCAAGGAGGACGACCTGTTCCATGCCACGATAGGCGGCGGGTCGGCTCGTCCCATCGACACCTTGATGGATGTGTTGCGCTCGTGGGTGGCCTATTACCAGTATGACGCCCGCACGGCCAATATCATCTCGTTTACCTTCAACGGCATCCTGGGCAAGTCCATTTTCAACGTGTGCAACACGTTGGTCTTCGGGCTGATGGCCCATCTGATCAGCCGCATGGCCACGGCCCGCAGGTCGCCCATGGCGCTGGTCATGCTCTATACCTACATGGTGACGGCCATGCCCGTGCCCGGCGAGACGCTGCTGTGGGTGACCGGGGCGTTCAACTACCTGTGGAATTTCACGGCCTCGCTGTTGTTCATCGCCTACCTGATGTGGCACCGCAATCCGCGGCCTGGCATGACGATGGGCATCTTGATCGTGTTGCTGTCGATGTTTGCAGGCGGCATCAACGAGGGAACGACCTTCGGCGTGTTCGGCGGCCTCGTGCTGTATTACCTGTTCAACCGCGAGCGTGTGGACCGTGCCGTGATGCTGGCGATGACGGGCTATCTGATGGGCGTCCTGCTGCTGCTGACCTGCCCCGGTGCATGGGACCGCGCGGCCGACGAGGTGTCGCACGATGCCGGCGTGATGACGCTGCTGGCCGGTCATTGCCGCGTGGTGCTGGAGAACTCGCGGCAATATGTCACGCCCCTGGTGGCAGCCGTCGTGATTGTTGTGATGACAATCATGGGCGGTTTCAAGAAGACGTTTGCCGCTACTCCCTTCCCGTTGATTTATCTGGTGCTGTTGGCCTTTGTCATCGTTCTGGGCAAGGATCAGCAACGGCTCTATTTCTCATTCACGATGGTGAGCCTTGTCCTTGTGGTGATGTGTGTATATATCCTGCTGCGTCGCGCGTGGTGGCTGCGCTTGGCCGTCGTCGCCGTCGGGCTGGTGATGTGTGTGAAATTCTATCCCCCCAACATCGAGGTCATGCGGCAGTACCAGGCATTCTACAACCGGGTGGATGCCGAGATCAAGCAGACGGCGGGACGTCAGGTGGTCTTGCGCCAGCCGACTTTTGACCTCTATAGCCGCTTTATCAAATACTTCAATTTCGACTCGTGGAATTTCCTCATCCGCGAGGAGACGCTGTGCTACCACTATGACAAGGACAACGTCCAGTTTGTCCCCGATTCCATCTATGACCGCTATCACGGTGGGCGTCTGCTGGACGGGGCGCAATCCAGGCCGTTCCATTCTCCCGATTGCCCCGATGTGCAGGCCGTGCTTGACATTCCGGGCCAGGAATATGTGGCGGTCCAGATGCAGCAGGACACCATCTCGCGTTCCTATCAGTTTGCCTATGCCTTCAACCGCGACGGCTCACGGCAGACGTTCCCCGTGCCCTATTTCCCGCTGTTGTACCAGGGTCACGAGTATCTCATTTTCCCGCTACTTGACAGCCTGACCGAACGCCTGGAGTTTGACCCCTACCATCTTGAGGGCGGCACTCCCATCAACGTTCGTCTCTCCACTCGGCAGTAGAATGATTCAAGTTTTTAAAGTGGCTGTGCTACTTTAAAAACTTGAGGTGTATGGTGTATGGAAGGACTCAACCACCAGTTTAAACTGATAAGCCCATGAAAATCCCTCCTCCCTCCTCTCTACTCTCTACTCTTCATGTTCTGAAGTGCTAGCACTTCAGAAACTTGAATACACCACTTATTCCCAGTCCTCGACGCGGCATTGGCGCTTGGGAATGGAGGAGGAGAAGGTGAGTCCCGTGCGGCGCTCGACCTCGGCTACCGTGACGGCATACTTGCTGATGCCTCCGGGGCATGGCTTGTTGCTGTAGATGAAGGCAATCGCACGGTTCTGGCCGGGAGCATACACGACCTTGAAGAAGGCGTCGGGCACGGCGATGTTGGGCTTGTCCTTGCCGATCATTTTGGGATTCTTGCCCATGATGGGGCCGGTATAGACCATCAGGCGCTTGTCACGCTTGGCCCAACGGTGCACCTTTTCCTCCAGCACGCGCCAGTGGTCGTTGTTGAGTTTGGTGTCCTGGGGGCACATGTTGGTCATGTAGAAGCATTGCGCCATCGTGGTCTTGCTCCATCGCATGTCCATGGCCGGTGCCATGTGGCCGCGGCTGTAGCCGCTACCGCAATATTCCCAGTTCTCGGGGCAGGTGTTGACCTGCGGGTCGCGGGCATAGTTGTAGCTCTTGCGCACCTCATGGCCAGGAGCATCGGCCATATCGACCATGGTGGCCGTCAACTCATAGGCCACGCAGTTGGGAATCCTCAACGACGGGTTGAAGTTCACCCTGATGGCCTGATAGTTGATAACCTGGTTGGGCACGCCCTTGGGGATGGTCACGGCCATCAGCGCATTGGCTGCCTGCTGCGGTGCGGCGGCCTGACGTGACTGGCCGATGGTGGGAACGCTCACCAGCGGCGAGGCGATGACGCTGGTTTTTCTGGATTTCTTGGATTCTTTGGATTTCTTGGTCTTTTGGGATTTTTTCTTCGATTTTTTCTTCGATTTTTTCTTTTTGCTTTTGGCCTGGGCACACCACTGGGCGGTAATGCCGTTATCTCCCATGACCTGCGGCGGCAGAGCACCGCCCATCACGATGGCCGCTACAAGAATCCAAATTTTCACTAACTGCTTCATTTTTTATCTCTTATCTCTGTTCTTTTATTCTAATTGGTCCATGCCTCCAGGTTGATGCTTCTTTCCATCCATTGCTGCTCCTCGTCGGGCAGGGTGGGGAAGAAGTCCAGTCCCGTCCTGCGTTCCACCTCATCGATGCTCACGGCATATTGGCTCAACCTGCCGCCGCTGTGCCCGTTGGGGTAGATGAACGCGATGACGCGCCTGGGTCTCACACATGGCGCCATGATGACCTTGTAATAGGCACCTGGCACCGTCACCCGGCCGCCGGCAAGGGTCGTGTCGTCCTCATTGACAACGGGTCCCGTGAATACCAGCAGGGTGCTGTCGCGTGCGGCCCACTCCCGTACTTTCTCCTCCAGCTTGGCCCAGCCGCCCTCGTTGAGGGCCTTGTGCATGGGGGCAACGTTGGTCAGCATGAACGATTGCCGCATGGCCTGCTCGCTCCACTTCATGTCGCCGGCAGGCACCAGGTGACCACGGTCCATCCCACTGCCGGCATAGTCGGCAGGCGACGGGCATCCCTTCACACCAGGGTCGGGCATGAAGTCATTGCTGCGCTCGACGTTTCCGCCCAGCTCGTTGCGGGTGAGCTCATAGGCCGCACAGTTGGCGATGCCGCGCGTGCTGTTGAAGTGCACGGCGAAGGCCTCGCCATAGTTCACCAGCGTGTCGCTCATGCCGCGGGGCACGCCGACGGTCATCAGACTGTCGCGCCCGCCCTCGGTCAGGGGCACCAGATGTGGAGCATTGTTGTTCATCACAACCTTGTATAGCAAAAAGCATACCAAGGCCACCGTCAAGCCCCACGCGAGGAACTTGACGGCGTCGCCCCATAGTTGCCACAACCGTTCAACCTGCTTTTTCATTACTGATGACTCAACGACATGGAGTATGCTAGGTTAGTCTCTTGCCCTGCGGATGAGGATGCGGAAGGCAACAAAGACCATAACCCCAATCGTGACAAGCACAATCCAGATCCAGTTGCGATGATGAAGTGCAGGGAAGGAATAGATCAACATTCCCGCAGCCATCAGCACGGCAATCAGGCGATTCATGATTATGGCCAGGGAGGCCTGTTTCATGTTGGTCAGCATGCCTGCGTTATTGATGTCGCCGGGGGTATAGGTGTCCCAGAGCATGAAGGCAATGGTGCAGGTGAAGAAGAATAGGCTGAACAGTGTCTCGAAACTGAAGCTGCCGTCATCCTCGGTGAATAGACCATTTCTCACTGCCATGGCCCATGCCAGGGATGTGAGGATGCCGACGAGGACTTCAATTGAAGTGCTGAAGGCCGAGCGTGCCACCCTTACCTCATCGACATCGAAACCATCGATGGGGGCATTCTGCTCGCTCCTGTATTTGGCCAGCAATATCATGCCCGCAAAGTTGCCGATCATAGCGACAACTACTCCCGTGATGATGATCCCCGCTGTCGATAGCCCTGCCCAGGCAGCCAGCATCAGAGCACCGATAAGGACAACCATGCAAACGATTCCCAACAGGTTAAATGTGGTATTACTGTTTAGTTTCATCAGTGTTTGTTTTAAATGGGTTATGCTTTTTTTGCTATTAAACGGGACGTTTCACTTGTTTCTTCCTGTGATCTGGATGATGCGTCCGGCAATGTAGGTGAGTATGATGACGGCAAAGCCCACATGTTCAATGATTGGATGATTGAACCAGACGCATAACCTCAAGAGGATGAAGGTGGCAAACATCACAGCCAGGATGCGCCTGAGCCGTGCCGAGAAGCGTACTTGCCACAGGTTGTGCATCTCTCCCCACAAGAACGATGGCTTCGGGTGATAGGCACTGTAGAGCATCCATGACGTGATGATCGGTAAGCCGGCCAGCGCTCTGCCATGGATGTGCTCAAAGTGGGTGGCTATCGCTACAGCGGTGGCGGCAATGACGATGGCGCCCGTGATGGCCTCAAAGATGGTCGACTCGGGCGTGCGAGGCAGTTCTATGCCGTCCAGAGGGATGTCATCGGCATTGTCCGCCGCTTGCTGCTGTGGACTCTTGATGCCGGCCGTGAGGCTGTGGGCTGCAAGATAACACAAGGGCGCGGCAATGAGGCACGCTACAATCAGTACTGTCCAGAATGTGGTGTCGCTGATCCTGTTCATCGCATGCAGCATGATGACTGCGCCCACGACCAGAACGTCCATAATGGCCAGCAGAATGGCGGTATTCTTATTACTGATTGGCACCATTTTCTTCATCGGTTAATTGTTGATAGATTTCCTTGCTGGTCAGTTCCACCTTCTTGATGAAGTATTTCCAGACGAACAGTCCAATGACAGCAGGTATCGAAATGATTGTCATGGTTTGCGTTGCCGCACTGGTAGGCGCGATGGACATCAAGGTGTAGGACAATACCAGCATGGCACTGGCCAGTGCAAATGCATGCAGGCGGATGACCTCCTGCCTGACCTGCTTCGGTCCCAGCAGCTCATGCCAGCCACCGTAGTACATGGGCAGATAACTCTGCAGGATAGATATCAGAGCGATTAATGTGAACAGTATCATGACCAGGGAGGCATGTCTCGTGTCGTTTTCCAGCAGATTCCTGCTGACGATGAAGTACCACGCGACAATCAGGGCGACGACCGTCAAGAAATCGCAGCACAGGCCAGCCAGGGTGGGGTGGCTCTTGACGCGATGGCTCTCGTGTCCTGACAGTCCCCCATCTTTTCCCACTGCGTCCAGCACCGTGTGGGCCTGCTTGCGGTTGGATGATCTGCGTTGATAGATTATCCACATCAGGGAGGATAACACCGCGATGATGACGATTTCCCAGAAGTGGAAACTGTCAATATAATGCTTGTAGCGCAGGTAGCCCACCACCGCGAGAATGATGGCGATGATGGCACATTTGGCTATTGGATTGAGTTTTTTCATGACTTGTAGAGTTATTGCGATTGAATGGTTTCATTGTCATCTGATTGATCGGGCTCACGTTTCTTCTTGGGCAGACGGCGGGCCTTGCGCAGCGCTTCGGTAATGATCCACTGCAACTGTCCGTTGGTGGAGCGGAACTCGTCGGCTGCCCATTTCTCAATGGCATCCATCGTGTCGCTATCGACACGCAGGATGAAACTCTTGGTGGCTTTCTTTGCCATGGCGGTATTGGATTGTTGGTTGGTAGTTGTAAGTTTTAAGTTGTTAGTTGTCAGTTGAACGCGGATGCTGCTGGAAAACTTACAACTTAAAACTTACAACTTAAAACTCAGATCACATATTCAGCGTGCCGGTATTGACGACGGGCTGGGCCTGTTCGTCGGCACACAGTACAACGAGCAGGTTGCTCACCATCGATGCTTTCTTGTCGTCGTCAAGCTCCACGATTTCCTCGCTCGAGAGCTTGTCAAGGGCCATCTTCACCATGCTCACTGCGCCCTCGACGATCTTCTCGCGGGCGGTGATGATGGCGCTGGCCTGCTGGCGGCGCAGCATCACGGCGGCGATCTCGGGAGCGTAGGCCAGATAGTTGATACGTGCCTCGACCACTTCGATGCCGGCCAGCGACAGGCGCTCGTTGAGCTTGCCCTCGAGCTGCTCATTGATCTCGTCGCCACCCGAGCGCAGGGTCAGTTCCCTGGTGTCCTCGTCGTTGTCGTCGTAGGCATACTGCCCGGCCACTTGCCTCAGGGCGGCATAGCTCTGGACACTCACAAAATCCTCCAGGGCGCGCATCAGCCCCTTGGCATTGCCGCTCAGGGTGCCGTCGGTCGAGGCCATCGTCTGGGAATCGACCTCAAACAGTGCCTTGTAGGTGTCCTTCAGTCTCCACACCAGCACCAGGCCGATCATCACCGGATTACCCACCTTGTCGTTCACCTTGATGGGCTCGGCATCCAGGTTGCGGGCGCGCATCGACACCTTTTTGGTACCGTAGAAGGGGTTGATCCAGTAGAAGCCCGTGCGATTAAACGTGCCGCTGTACTTGCCGAACCAGGTGGTCACTCTGGCGGTGTTGGGCTCAAGCATGATGAAACCGTTCAGGATGAACAACTCGGCAATCAACATCAGTGAGCTGACGATGAGCAGAATGGTGGGAAGAGCGCCGTGTCCGGGTGTGACAAACAGGACAATAGCTCTGTAGATGCCCCAGATGGCGAGAATCGGTAACACGATAACAATAAACAACATGAGGAAGCCGTTGATCGTTGCACCCTTGAAATTAAATTCCTTCGTTTCCATAATAGATAGATATTAAAAAATGAACTTATTGATTTAAACAATTTGATATCATTTTGATATCGCAAAGATAT
This sequence comes from Muribaculaceae bacterium, assembly GCA_017449785.1. Taxonomy (GTDB): domain Bacteria; phylum Bacteroidota; class Bacteroidia; order Bacteroidales; family Muribaculaceae; genus Sodaliphilus. Next base: position 9,088 of record JAFTFA010000006.1, read on the forward strand.
ATTCGTTTAATCTATTGGTCAATACCTTTTCTTCGATTTAACATTATTTTAACACTTCCGCCCCACTTTATCCCGTGCATCGGCGCTCGCCCCAGGTCATTGAAAACTAAAAACTAAGACTAAAACTAAAACTAAAAACTGGCCCCCAATGTTTCAAGTCTAAACTCTTTTTTATAACTTTGCAGATTCAAACGATTATAACCATTAACTCAACTGTATATCGAGACTATGACAAAATTAGTTGAAAGATTCTTGAAGTATGTGAAGTTCGACACCCAGAGTGACGAGCTTACCAACCTCACTCCCTCCACTCCCGGGCAGATGGTGTTTGCCAAGGAACTGGAGCGCGAATTGCATGCCATGGGCCTGAGCGACATCACGCTCGATGACAACGGCTACCTGTTTGCCACCCTGCCCGCCAACACCGACAAGCCCGTGCCCACCATCGGCTTTATTGCTCACATGGACACCGCTCCCGACATGAGCGGTCACGACGTGAAGCCCCGCATCGTCAAGTATGACGGCCAGCCCATCGTGCTGAGCGAGGAGCCCCGCATCGTCCTCGACCCGCAGCAGTTCCCCGAGATGAACGACTACACGGGCCAGGAACTGATTGTCACCAGCGGCGACACCCTGCTCGGTGCCGACGACAAGGCCGGTATCGCCGAGATCCTGAGCGCCGTCGAGTGGCTCCAGGAGCATCCCGAGGTGAAACACGGCAACATCCGCGTGGGCTTCAACCCCGACGAGGAAATCGGCCTGGGCGCCCACCACTTCGATGTCGAGAAATTCGGCTGCGACTGGGCTTATACCATGGACGGTGGTGCCGTCGGCGAGTTGGAGTATGAGAACTTCAACGCCGCCAGTGCCAAGATTACCTTCAAGGGCCTGAACGTTCACCCCGGAGCTGCCAAGCACAAGATGCTCAACTCGATGCGCGTCGCCGTGCAGTTTGCCGGCATGCTGCCGCGCTGGGAGACGCCCGAGCACACCGAGGGTTACGAGGGCTTCTACCACCTCATCAGCATGGAGGGTGGGGTAGAGAAGACCACCTTGAGCTATATCATCCGCGATCACGACCGCAGCCGCTTCGAGAGCCGCAAGCGTGAGATCGAGCACCTGTGCAACAAGATCAATGCCGAGTTCCCCGACTGCGCATCCTGCGAGATCAAGGACCAGTACTACAACATGCGCGAGAAGATCGAGCCCGTGATGCACATCATTGAGGTGGCCGAGAAGGCCATGGAGAATGCCGGCGTCACACCCAAGGTGCAGCCCATCCGTGGCGGCACCGACGGTGCCCAGCTCTCGTTCAAGGGTCTGCCCTGTCCCAACATCTTTGCCGGTGGCATGAACATGCACGGCCGCTTTGAGTACGTTCCCATCCCCTCGATGGAGAAGGCCATGATGACCATCGTCGAGATCTGCAAGCTCGTGGCCGAGTAAAGATGCTTTAGGGTCTGGTTTCTTGACCTTTAGCCCCTGATGCGGAGAGCCTTTATGCAAAAAACGGCCAAATAATTTGGCTGGTTGAGAAAAAGGCAGTACCTTTGCACCGCATTTTTTGGGAGATTCGCTAGCTCAGCAGGTAGAGCACATCCCTTTTAAGGATGGGGTCGTGGGTTCGAGCCCCACGCGAATCACAATGACGGGTAATCGCCCGTCATTTTTTTTGTGCCTAAATTCCATGTTCTCCAGCAAGTTATAAAATAGTAGCCACTTTTGGGAAATTACCAGATGCCATGCAAAATCACACTTTATGACACATTTATGGTACTTTTTTGAGCCATGAGCGAGAAGTTTTTCCACATTATAATATATATATTGTGCATGACGTGACTGGCAGCCCACTCCCTGCGGGCAGTGGAGGCGTGAGCCATATAGAAACGAAAAACCCGGAGCTGCATGTCCGGGTTATCGTTCTGTAAAACAAACCATTACTAAGCACTTAAAGTCACGCGAGGCTTCACAGCCAGCGATTAACAATTTTACATTCCATAGTCCTTGAATTTGCTTGAGTGCACAAAGGTAAGCACTTTTTTTAAATTTACAAAACAAAATAAGAATATTTTCAAAAAAAAATTATTTCGGTTTGTAAACGGGGCGATTCAAGGAGTTTTTGATGTGCCCTCAGGGGCTACTTGGGCGCTCATGCCTGATCGCTGTGGATGTGGATGCCAGTTTGGGAATGGAAAGAGCAGGATGTGTTGATGCGTGAATGTAAATTCTGCATGAAGGCCACCGAAAGCAGTAGTTTTAACATCGAAATGACGGATTTTATTGATAATTGATTGCATTTTTAAATTATTTAGCGTTATTTTGCGATTGTCTATAGGGGCTCCTCTGGATGGAATGTGAGGTGCCCCGCGTCAAGAGAGGATTGGGGACAGTGCTCCCGTGGCGTTGACAACTGGATGATGATATACCTAATTGTTTTATTGATAAATCTAAACATAGACATGATGAAACGGCTATTGAATCCAATGTTGCTACCGCTGGTCGCCGCTGTGTTGCAGCCAGTGGCTATCGTTGTGCATGTCCTGACCAGGATTTCTACTCAAGGCAGGCATGGCTCTCGCCATGCCGCAAGTGCTAAATAAGTTTTTTCATAAGCGAGGTTTTGGGAGGTGCGCCACAGTCGTGGCACAGGGGCGTGCCTTCTTTTTCACTTATTTGGAAATGTATCACGGATGGCGCACGGCGCGAATACAGGGTTAATAGATGTTGTTGATGATTCAATTAAGATAATAATAGCCTGTGTGCCATCCTTTATTATAGGCTTGGATAAGCCGTTGGGCAGTTGTTGACCGTGGTAAAAGTGGGGAAATGCCATACTGTAAAATATTTAGACGTTATTCTGTAAAAAAAATAGACAATCGGCGATTTTCCCATAAAAAAGTTTGACAAGTCGTGAGCCCGCATGATAATTTTGCTGTGCCGGGAGGGAAATAGGCTCCATCCAGGCATTGCGCTAGAAGGAGAAAAGAATTGCTTTATTTGTGGTTATTTTGGGGGAGGCGCACCATCGCGAAGCCAAACGAGACGTGGCACCTCCCCTTTTTTACCGAAACAAGCGAAGCATCCAACGGTCAACTACTAATAATTATTTATTATCTAAAACATTTTTATTATGAGAAATCTATTGTTTACTTTAACCGCGCTGCTCATGGCCTCTACCGCCATGGCCGACAGCTACTTGTACATGGATGATATGATCGTGCAAGGCGGCCAGGAGATTACCGTGCCCATCAAGGCCAGTTTTGACGCCCGCCTGAACGCATTCCAGCTGGATGTGACCTATCCCGAGGGTGTTACCCCGGTCAGCATGACTGCCGGTTCCAGCCTGAATGTCACTTATCTCAATGCCGCAGGCATCGAGACGACCACGCCCCCCGTCTATGGCAGCAACGAGATGGTGAGCCGCTTTGTCGCAGCTTATAGCGTGGAAGGCTATTGGAGTCCCAATGGAGATGGCCAGTACGAGAGTTATGGCGCAGTCAAGTGGGAACCGGGTACCTACGAGGACATGATTCAGCTCACCTTGAATGTGGAGGAGGGTTTCAGCGAGGGTGACATCATCCTGGAGAGCCAGGTCGCCTCGGGTGAGGATGCGCGTGGTGGCACGGTCAGGCAAAATGGCGATCACATGGTGCTTTTCACGAGAGTGTGCCACATCAGCGTCGAGCCCGAGCCGCAGCCCGTCGATGGGGATTACATGCTCACCATGGATGATGCCGAGGTGCTGTGTGGCAAGACAGTCGTTATCCCCGTGTCGATGACCAATGCCGAACTTGTCACTGCCTTCCAGACCGACCTGTATCTGCCCGAGGGCTTCGAGCTGCAGGATGTCGTGCTGTCGAGCCGCAAGAGAGACCACAACCTGATGTACAGCACCCGTGAGGACGGCGCCGTGCGCATCCTGTGCTACTCGCCCTTGCTCTCGTCGTTTGGCGGCTATGAGGGTGAACTGTTCAACATCACTGTCAGTGTGCCCGATGATGCGGCCGGAGACTACACCCTGGAATTGAGGAAAAGCCTGCTGACCATCGATTCCTATACCGAGGTGCAGTGCGAGAACACAACCAGCACGCTACATGTCAAGACCTTCACCCCAGGCGACGTCAATGGCGATGGCCAAGTCACCGTGACCGACGTGGTGCTCACGGCACAGTATATCCTCGACCTCAATCCCGAGCCGTTCATCCTTGAGGCCGCCGACATGACCGGTGACGGCGAGATCACCGTGACCGACCTCGTGCTCATCACCCGCATTATCCTTGATCCCAATTATATCGACCTGATGTATGCTCCCGCTCGCGGTGAGAACCATGACGCGATGAGCGGGCAGGGCATCAACTTGTCCGTCGGCGAGACCCGCACTGTGGCCATCGCTCTGGACAATGAGGTGGATTATACCGCCTTCCAGCTCGACTTGCAGTTGCCCGACGGCCTGACGGCTTCCAACTTCAGCGTGACTGACCGTGCCGGCAGCCACACCCTCAACACCAGCGTGCTGGACAACGGCAAGCAGCGTGTGATGTGCTACTCGCCCGCGCTTGCCACCATCGCTGGCAACAAGGGGGCTGTGCTCACCTTTGACGTGACAGCCAGCTGCAACGTCGGCAGCGACATCATGGTTGACGGTATCGAGATGGTCGGTGCCGATTACCGCACGGTTTACCTCGACAGCTTTGCCATCGGCGTGAACAGCAGTGGTGTCACCGCCGTGAAGGAGATGGCCGATGCCCTGCGCATCTATACCGACGGCCACGACATCATCGTCGAGAGCCCTGTTGCACAGAGTGTAGCCGTCACAGACCTGGTGGGCCGTTCCTACACGGTCAACGTCATCGCGGGTCGCAACGTGATTCCCGCCCGCACCAGCGGCGTGGTGATTGTCACCGCCGGGGGCAAGAGTGCCAAACTCATGGTGAATGAATGATAAACAGTGTGGATGATGATACCTAGGAGTTTATTATCTTTACTGATGGTCGTTGCGGCAACATTCTCGGTTGCCGCAACCGACCACCTTTTCATTGAGGATTTCGACATCGTGCCCGGCGAGACCGCCCTGGTTGAAATCCTGCTGGATAACGAGGTACAATATACCGCTTTCCAGGTCGATCTGTATCTGCCCGAGGGGCTGACCGTGGATGAGGGCTCTGTGGCCCTGACCGGCCGTAAGGCTTCGGACCACACGATTTCGACCTGTGTTCTGGTCAACGGGGCCATGCGCATCATGTCCTACTCGATGATGATCAACCCCTACAGCGGCAATAGCGGTGCGCTGGCCACCTTCAAGGTCACTGCCAGCGAAACCCTGGACGGCCCCGTGGATTTCCTGCTCAAGAACATACGCCTCACCACGATGTCAGGCCAGGATGTCGCCCTTGACGATGTACGCTGCACGGTGACCGCCACGTCGCCGGTCGTGCCCAGCGACGTCAATGGTGACGGCCATGTCAACATCAGTGACGTGACCGCCATGATCAATCACCTGCTGCGTGGCACTGCCTCGTCATGCCCCCTGGCCGCCGTTGACGTGAATGGTGACGGCCAGGCGAACATCAGTGACGTGACCGCCCTCATCAACAAGTTGCTAAGGGGTAATTAAATGTTGCCATCATGATATCTATCCACAAGGTTGTTACTATGGGGATGTGCAGGGGTCGATGGGCCAGGCGCATCCTCTTTTTTTCTGGTTATTGCCGCACGGTGTGATGGCTTGCTGTCAAAATAATAGACAGTTTGCCGTAAAAAAATTAGACACTTTTAATATTTGTCATTCAGATATTTGCCTGCGGTTGGCTAGTGTTCTAAATTTGTAGAAAAGAGAATGTTTACAACCTAATTATTTAAAATGTTATAACGATGAAAAGGATATTTTACTTGACTATCGCTATGGTATTCACGGTGGTGAATACTTGGGCGGCCCGTGTTGATGAAGCCCAGGCACACGATGCCGCGCGCAGTTTCCTGGAGAACCGGGCGGCGGGCGGCAGCCTCAGGGCGGTCATCGCCCCTGGTGGCAGTGATGTGCAACTGGTCATCACCGAGATGAGCAATGTGGTGAACGGCCAGGCGGTTTTCTATGTCTATAACTCGGCGAGCAGCTTTGTCGTCGTTGCTGGCGACAGCCGAGTTCCGGAGGTCATTGCCTACGGCGACACGCCGCTAGACGTGAATGACATTCCCTGTGGCTTGCAGTTCCTGCTCGACCTCTATAAGGAAGAGATTGATTATCTGTTCTCCCACTCGGGCGACGTGGTGATGTTGAACAGTCCGCGCCTGGCCGAGTCGGCCTCTATCGAGCCGTTGCTCACTACCTTGTGGAGCCAGGGGGAGCCCTATAACAGATTCTGCCCGGAGTATGGCGGTGAGAAGACGTTGACGGGTTGCGGCTGCACCTCGTTGTCGATGGTATTCCACTACTGGAAATATTCCGGCATCAGCGCTCCCCTGGCCGGGTACACGACTTCCTCGCAGGGCATCGTTGTCGATGAACTGGCTCCGACCACATTTGACTGGGACAATATGCTGGATGACTACAAGGGCAGTTATACCGATGAGCAGGGCGATGACGTGGCGCTGTTGATGCGCTATGTGGGCCAAGCCGAGAGGATGGACTATGGTGTCAATGGTAGTGGTGCATATAATTCCTCAATCGTCAATGCGACGGTGAAATTCGGTTATGACCAGGGTGTCAAACTGAAGAACAAGTTTGAATATACCGACAGCCAGTGGCGCGCTGCCATCCTCAAAGAACTGCAGGCGGGGCGCCCTGTCGTCTATGTGGGCTATGACAAGAATGGTGCCGGAGGACATGCCTTCAATGTCGATGGGTATGATGCCAGCAATGGCTTGTATCACATCAACTTCGGCTGGGGTGGCAATGGTAATGCCTATTGTGCCTTGAACGACTTCACTGGCGGCAGTTACACCTTCAGCAGCCGACAGGGAATGATCGTCGGCATCCAGCCGCCGGACATTCCCCAGCCCGTCATCGAGGTCTCCCCGTCATCGCTGTCGTTCAATGCTACGGTGGGCCAGAGTGTGGAGCAGTCATTCACGGTCCGTGGCACTGACTTGAACGAGGACCTGACGGTGGCACTTGATGATCCCGATGGCGTTTTCACGGTCAGCAAGAGCGTGATCACGGCATCCCAGGCTGCATCGGCGGCGACCGTTACAGTGACCTACCAGCCTGCCGCCAGTGGCCAGAGCCAGGCTACGGTGACCGTCAGCGGCGGTGGCGCCCAGCCATGTTCCGTGGCCTTGATCGGCAATGCCGAGGTTCCTGGCGAGCCCGCCATCGATGTGGACTGCATGTCGCTGGACTTTGGCGAAGGCTATAACGGCTATAGAAAACGTCTGTCATTCACGCTGACAGGCGAGAACCTCACCGGGGACATAACTCTGGAGCTGACAGGCAATGATTCTATCCACTTTGAGCTGGCAACGCAGCACATCACACCCGGGCAGGCGGCTCAGGGTGCAGTGGTGTCGGTCTCGTTTTTCCCCTATCGTGAAGGCCTCTTGAGAACAAAACTGACGATTTCCAGCCCCGATGTTGATGACATCATCATTCCTGTCAGCGGCTTTGGCATCAAGACGGGTGCCTATATTGTGCCGAGCGAGGATTCCATCGCGATGGCGGCTACCGTAGGCCAGCCCGTCACGATGTTGCTGGGAGTGAAGAAGACCGATTTTGACGGATGGATTGCCATGCCTGCCGTGGGCGAGACAGGCGCTGCGGTTATTCCTGGAGGGTTGTCGCTTCTTTCGGTCGGCGCCAGCATCGAGGGGGATGACTGTTTCACGGTCAAAGCGATTGATAATCAATCGCTCTCGTCAACGACCGACAGCATCACCTTCAAGGTCACCTACAACCCGATGGCCGCCGGTAATCACAGTGCCCGTCTCGTCCTGGAGACGACGAGTCTCAAGCATCGTGCTCATCCCGTCACGGTGGAACTGACGGGCGTGGCTATTACTCGCCAGGCCCTGCAAGGTGATGTGAACGGCGATGGCAGCGTGACGGTCACCGATCTGGCGATGCTCGTCAATGCCGTCGTCAATGATACGACTGCCGGCATCGTCGTTGATAATGCCGACATCGACGGCGACGGTCTTTTGACCATCGGCGACATCGCGTTGCTCATAGACCTCCTGCTGCTCGGCAGTTAATCCACGGCCCTTGTGGCGATAAAATCGTTTCAAAACAGGACAGGTGATGCACCCCGGTCGGGAGGGCTCACCTGTTTTTCTTGTTCAGGGCTAACTGGTAATGATAGGGGAATACAAATAATTAGGCAATGATATAGATGTTGGCCCATTGGCGGTATTAACCGCCCTGTCGGGCGGGAAATGTAATTAATTTTAAAATTTAATTTTCTTTTAATTTCCCGTGCGTTAGCACGGTTTGATGTAGAAACGTTTCAATGCAGGGTCAACTGCTATATCATTGCAAAAAATTATTGAGAGTGTGTCACTGTCCGGTAAAAAGTGAAAACTCATCCGAAACAAGGCGAGGCCCTACAAAATAGCCAAGCAGTAACAACGAACCATGAGAAGTCGGCAGAGGCTATAGTATTATCAATAGGAGAGTGTAAAAAAATTAGACAATTTGGCATGTAAAACTAGCGTTTTTAAGAAAAAAAACGATTTTCTTGTGCGTTAATCGGCCAAAAGTGCCTACATTTGTATTGGATGTCGTGTGGATTTTTTCCAGTTGTAAGCGAGACAAGTAGTGCAAGTCTAGGACTTGAAGTGTTCACATTCAAATAATAATTATAACTAATAATTCTACTGTTATGAGACGTTTTTTACTTTCGATGGCCGCTTTCTGCATGGGGATGACCTTCCTGTGCCAGGCTGCAGTTCCCAGCGGCGGAGAGCCTGAATTCACCTTTGTCAACAATAACGCCGAGGCATTCACTGCCCTGGTGGGTCAAATGGTCGCACGGACGGGACTTGTCCGCTTTGCCGACGCCGAGGTTCCGCCCGACCCCAGCACTCCCGTGATGGCGTTGAACCTTGGTGGTAATGCTTTCCCTGAAATAGACATTGACATCGAGTCGGAAGATTACTGGTACTCACTGGAGGGTGATGACTGCTTCACAGCCAGGATTGTGGGTAAGAGTCGCACCTCCAACGAGTGTACGGTGAAGATAATCTATGCACCTCACGAGATGGGCTCTCACTCGGCTATCCTCCGCGTCTATTGTGCCAACGCCGGCGTGCCTGTTGTCACTATCCCCTTGACGGGCGAGGCAACGGGAATGCTGGGCGACATGAATGATGACGGCGTGATAGGCATCAGTGATGTGACCGGGATGGTCAGCGTTCTGCTGCGTGGTCATGATAACTCGACTAAGGGCGATATGGACGGCAACGGCACTCTCGACATCAGCGATGTCACGTCGTTGATCAACCGGCTGCTGCACGGCCAGTGAGTCCACGGTGCCGGCGAGTAAACCGCTTATCGGGGGTGTGGCAACAAGGCGTGCCGGCCCCCCGTTTCCTGGAACGCATCGGGTTGAGCATGAGAAAAAAACATGAAAAAATCGGGCCGAAGGTGTTGTGTAGTTCAAAAAAACGTTCTATCTTTGCAGCCGATTTCGCGGCACATGTCTTGCTGGCGTTGATGCTCATGCGTTAGTCAAGTCAAGAGTGTGACACTTGATCGTTGAAACTTCGATGTCAAGGCTATGATGCTAAGTGCCTGGCAGTCAAGCGTAGGACGATATAAAACGAGCGAGATAACCTGTGCGATATGACCTGATGTTGTCGGTGGGCTTCTCACACCGACAGGGTGATATGGCCCTATTTTGGGGCGAGGTTATCCACACCCGGAATATTGTGCTGCGCCTGTGTTTTTCTGTGCACAGGCAGGCATGTATCGCGAGATGTTAAAGAAAGAATGTAAAACAAGAACAATAACTAAACAAAACTAGAACACTATGTCTAAAGTTTGTCAAATCACCGGAAAGAAGGCGATCACGGGCAACAACGTGTCGCACTCCAAGCGCAGGACGAAACGCAAATTCAACGTTAACGTCTTCAATCGCAAGTTCTATTGGCCCGAGCAGGGTCAGTGGGTGCGCCTGACCGTGTCGGCCTCGGGCTTGCGCAACATCAACAAGATGGGTCTTGACGCCGCCCTGAAGAAGGCAGCCGCCGATGGACACCTGACTGAAATCATGGTTATTAACAAGTAAGTAAAGGAGTAACTGTATTATGGCAAAGAAAGCAAAAGGCGATCGCGTGCAAGTCATTCTCGAGTGCACCGAGCAGAAGGGTACTGGCGTTCCCGGCATCAGCCGTTACATCACGACCAAGAATCGTAAGAACACCACCGAGCGTTTGGAGCTCAAGAAATACAACCCTTATCTGAAACGCATGACCGTTCACAAGGAGATTAAGTAACAACCACCGTACAACAACCCTTTAACGACTATATTTTTAAGTTATGGCAAAGAAAGTAGTTGCAACCCTTCAGACTGGTGAAGGACGCTCATGGAGCAAGGTCATCAAGATGGTTCGCTCCGAGAAGACTGGCGCTTACGTGTTTGAGGAGCGCATGGTCCCCAACGACAAGGTACAGGACTGGCTGAAGTAATACATCGAAGCCGCTGACAATACATGGCCTGCCCGCCCGCTCATCGTGAGCCCGCGGGCAGGCTTCGTTGTACGCATGGCATGGTCATGTTCTAACGGGTGTAAGTCCCGAGCGCGCCCTAATGGCGGGAAGCGCATAGCCAAAGACAAGGGCGTTGCGGTGACGCAGGGTCTGAAGGAAGTCGGCGGCAAATCCCTGGCTCGACG
>JAFTFA010000121.1 GCA_017449785.1 Muribaculaceae bacterium
ATATCCGAGACTTTACAAATTGAGATAGAAATTATTAACAATTTAAACAAAAGAGTTAAGTACGAAGAGCCGTGTGATGGGAGACTGTCAAGCACGGTTCCGAGAGAAGGGAGGGTGAAAGTCCCTCCACTTACTCGACCATCATCATTAAAATGTGAATCGTTATGGAAAACATGCTCACTGCTTTGAGTGACTGGATCGTGGCTGCCAGCGATGCTGTGTGCGGCTACCCCGAGTTTTTTCTGCTGATTGGCGGCGGATTGTTCCTGTTTATCTTCTCGGGCGCGGTGTCCATCAGGCGATTGCCGTGGGCCGTGCGTGCCCTGCGCGACAAGCAGGCCAGCGACAGCGGCAAGCAGTCGGGTCAGATCAGCTCGGTGCAGGCGCTCCTGAGCGCTATCGCCGCGACCGTGGGCATGGGCAACATCGCGGGCGTGGCCATCGCCTTGTCGATCGGTGGCCCGGGAACGGTCTTCTGGATGTGGGTGAGTGCCCTGGTGGGCATGAGCACCAAGTTCTTTGAGGGCTCGCTGTCGATCATGTACAAGGGGCGTGACAGTGCCGGTGAGGTGCAGGGCGGCCCGATGTATATCATCACCCAGGGCCTGGGAGCCAAGTGGAAACCCCTGGCAGTGGCATTCTCCATCTTTGGCCTCGTGGGCACGCTCTGCTTCATGCAGGCCAACCAGCTCGTGGAGTCGGTAACGACCGTTTTTACCACCCCGATGGGCATTGAGAACACGTTGACGCTGCGTTTCATCATGGGCCTCATCATGGTGGCCATCGTGGGGGCCGTGATTCTGGGCGGCATCAAGAGGATTGCCCTGTTTGCCTCGCGCATCGTGCCGGTGATGGTCATTCTCTATCTCATCATGGTCGTTGTCATCATGGCGATGAACTTCAGGGAGATTCCTGGTGTCTTTGGCCAGATCTTTGAAGGCGCGTTCGACATGAGGGCGGGCTTCGGTGCCTTTGCCTATGTCGCCCTGACGGGAGCCAGGCGTGCCGCCTTTGTCAACGAGGCCGGTGTGGGTACCGCCTCGATGATGCATGGTGCCAGCAAGAACACCGACCCCATCCGCGAGGGCCTGATTGCCATGCTGGGGCCGGCCATCGACTCGGGCCTGGTGTGCACCTTGACCTCTATTCCCATCATCATTGCGGGCAACTACGTCGGCCTGACCGACCCCAAGGGCCTCTACGTCGCTCTGGGTGCCTGGGGGCAGCTCCTGCCCGGCATCGGCCACTTGTTGCTGATGACGATTGTATTCTTCTTTGCCTTCTCGACCATGTTCTCCTATAGCTACTATGGCCAGAAGTGCACCAACTACCTCTTCGGTGCCCACAACGTCAAGTGGTACAACTACTATTATCTCGCGATGATTGTCGTTGCCGCCATGATTCCCCTCAAGGTTATGGTCAGCATCATGGACCTGGCCTTCGCGCTGATGGCCCTGTGCACCATGTTCACCATCATAGCCCTGAGCCCCCGCGTCAAGGCGCTGATGAAAACCTACTTCAACAAATAGCTGAATCATCTGGGGCATCCGCGCCCCCTGGGGCTCACGCTAAGTCGCGAAGCCGCTAAGTTTTTATAATTAGAAGACAAAAAGAAAAGAAAGACAAAATATTGATAATCAATAAATTATTATACAATTATCCTTCTTGTCTTTCTTGTCTTCCAACTTGACCTCACGCAAAGCCGCGAAGTCGCTAAGTTTTTAAAGTTTTTTGCTCGCAAGGGGCTCGCAAATTAGTGCGGATGCAAAAAATAAGGTTGTAATTGTTGTCACACAGGTTGTTATGGTTGTCTGGAATAAGCCGCTTGGGGAATCACGCTAAGCCGCTAAGCTGCTAAGTTTTTATTATGATTGCTCGCAAGAGGCTCGCAATCAGTGCGGATGCAAAAAAATAAAAAGTTGTTTCGGTTGTCAAAAAAGGTTGTCTTGGTTGTCTGAAATAACTTGGCGGCTTAGCGTGAGATTAGTCAGGGGCGGATGGGCTGAAGAATTGTTTTTGTAAACGCGTGGGGGAGGTATATGAGAAGAAAAAGTTGTACTTTTGCGGGCGATGAGGCATTTGTTGGGCATATTGTTGGTGCTGGCGGTGCTCGGGGCGGTGGTTCCCGGGTGCGGCGGCGGGCGTGAGCGGGCCTATGACGGGCGGCTGGCGGCCGCGGACAGCCTGCTGCGCGACGAGCCTGACAGCGCGCTGGCGATCATCACGGCGTTGCCGACTGACTGCCTGGCCACCGAGCACGACCGGGCCTACCGTGACCTGCTGCTGACGCAGGCGCGCTACCGCGCCTATGTCACCGCCACGAGCGACAGCGACATCAACCGCGCCGTGGCCTATTTTGCCGACTGCCGTCCCCTCGACCGCGAGAAGCTGACGCGGGCCTACATCTACAAGGGCGCCGTCATGGACGAGTTGGGCCACCCTGACAGCGCGATGCTCTACTATAAGCACGCCGAGGCCACCGCCGCCCCCGACGACTACTTCAATCTCGGCTACGTCAATATGCGCATAGCCACGCTCTACCAAGACCAATTTTCCTTAGATACAACAGCAATAACCTATAAGAGACAGGCTGTCAGTTATTTTGAGAGATTGAATGACACTAATTATCTGATACCATGTTATGGAGATTTGGGCGGGTTATATGGAATAAATAACTCAGACTCTGCTGAATTTTTCTTGAAACAAGCCATTGATTTGGCGCAGAAGATTAATTCACCGAAACAATATACATATAAAACTGTACTTGCTGGAGTACACTTCTATCAAAAGGAATATCGTCAATCAAAATCGTTAGCGATAGAAGTCTTGAACAATGGTGCAGAATACAGTAAAGATAAGCAGTTTTATTTTTACGCGGCATTGAGTTATCTGAGGTTGGATCACTTAGATTCAGCAAAATATATTCTGGAATCAATGCCAATACCTCGGGATGCTATAGACAGCATGAACTTTTTTCAGGTGAAGGCTGAAATCGCTACAAGTGAGAATAACCCTATTGCCTATGCTGCTAATATGTCGAAGTCAAGGGATATGCAGGTTAAGATTTTGAATAAAAAACAAGATGATAAACTTAAAATTGCAGAAATAGACTTCGTCAGAGCTCAAGCAGAAAATTCAGAATTAGAAATGAGCCATAGCAATCATCACTTGTTCATAGCTTTATCCATTGCGTTGATATTACTCATTTTACTAATTATACTAGCTATCCGCCTGCGCGGAATAATCAATAAGAACCTTGAAGATAGAAAAGCTGTTGAACAATCATTGATAACTACCATTAATGACCTGGAGGACAAACTTCATCATTCGTTTGAGAAGCAAGAGTCAGTTTCACAATTAGTTGGATACCGTGTAGAAGCTTTGAATGAACTCTTTGATACCATCAAGTTCAAAACAAATGATGTTAATAATCACGATAGTGTAAGAAGTATTATTCCCTTATCAAGTGTCATCATGGGACTGAGTAATACTTATCATCTGTTGAATATACAGTTGTCTGATTCATTTTGGGAAAAATTGAAACTCTCTGTGGATGGTGAATACAAGGGTGTTGCAACATTTATAGAAAGAGAATATCCAAATCTTACTTTGAAAGAAAAAAGATTGTTCAATTTGCTGTGTGCTAATGTCTCTCCGCAAATTATCAAATTGTGTATGAATTATACCAACGTCAAAAGTGTGTCAAATAGAATTAATTTCATTATCAAGAAAAAAATGGGATTGACGATGTCTTTGGAAGAATTTCTTGAATATTACATGAAGAATCAAGAAAACACACTTTAAGTTACCTTTTTTGCACTAGGTGACAATTTATTTTTTTAATTAACCGAATATCAGGGATTTAACGTGTCAAAAAGTGACCTATTATTTTCATTTATTATTAAAATCATGTTGTAATTTTGTGAAAAATTAATAATGATTTTACAGGTATGAAACGCTTATTAATGTTCCCATTATGTTTTGTAATCAGTTGTATGACCATATCAGCTGATGATACCACTGCACCAATTAATCTTCAGCATCATGGTCACGAAGACCATTACAATTATCCAGCACCAGCAGATGAACCTGATGTTTATTATAATACCGATAACCAGACGGTTATTATTGATGGCGTGGGCTATGTGAGCTACTATGACGTGGTGATTGAGTCCGCAACCAGTTGGACGGTGATGATTTCTACCCAGGTCAACGGCAACTATGACACCATCGACATCTCATCGTTGCCGGCTGGCATGTACTGCATCACCATCGACTCCCCTGCGGGGAACTCCTACGAGGGCTTCTTCGACACCTATTAACCGATGAAAATTGCCCGATTTCTCCGATGAAATGGGGGTTTTTCTTTAAAATCAGGTGCCATTCTCTATATTGAAATCAATTACTAATTTACTAACAATTAATCTTCATTTATTAATCATTTTTTAAACAATGAGAAAGATCTGTACTCTTCTTGCTTTATTGTTCGTGACAGGCACTTCATGGGCATACAGCTATTTCTCGATGGGTGCCAATGACACGATATGGATAAATCCAAATGTAACACCCTACAGCAAGACCGTTCCAGTGCATGCCCAGTTTGATGGCCGGGCCGATTCATGGAACATCGTGTTCACTTATCCGACCGGCCTTTCTGTCAATGCGATGCTTGAAACATCAGGCATGCACATTCCCTATCTCGACAGCAACGGCGATTCGGCTGTCTATGCTGCCCAGCTGCTCACCAATGCACCCTACTACACGAGTGCTTCGGCCAGCACATCTGCAAATGGCTATTGGTGGGTGAACGGCAATCTTAGCACCTATGGAACCGTCAAGTGGGAGCCTGGTTACTATGAGCAGCTGTTTGATGTACAATTCCTGTTGGGCGAGGGCTTCTCGGGAGGTTATGTCACCATGGACTATGAGATGAGATGCAGCAGCGATGCTCGTTTAAACACGTTGCAGCCTCTGTCTTCCTATAAGCTCATCGCGGTAGTGCTGGGTAACCTGCCGGGTGATGTCAATAGCGACGGCGTGTTCAACCTGAGCGACGTGACCTATCTGATCAACCACCTGCTGGGTCCCGAAAACCATCCGCTGGACGAATACCAGATTGCAGCTGGCGACTTTAATGGAGATGGCCTGCTCAACATCAAAGACGTGACCGCGATGACGAACAGGCTCGTGCAACAAGGCTGATGGCCGAAGGGAGTGTAAAATCAAGAACTGACAATTCAACCAATTAAAATACAGATTACATTATGAAACATCAAATCTTATTATCATCATCACGTATTGCCATGCTACTGTGCATGTTATTGTCAATAATGCCTGTTTACGGGGCCTACACACGGGGCGATGCGAACAACGACGGCGTGGCCAATATAACGGACGTGACGACGCTGATCAATTACCTTCTCCACGACGGTGAGGGCACAAGCTACTATTCGGTCAGTTACGCAGACATGGACCGGGACGGCAAGATCACGATCTCAGACGTGACAAGCCTGATCAACTACCTGCTGATGCATTCCGCCTCTTCCGATGCCCCGACGCGCACGTTCACGATCAATGGCGTGAAGTTCACCATGGTCAGGGTAGAGGCAGGTACTTTCACGATGGGTTGTGACACGGTAGTCCTTTCAGGCTATTTCAACCCCCTCAGTCCGGAGCACCAGGTGACGCTGACCAAGGACTACTACATCGGTCAGACGGAGGTGACCCAGGAGCTGTGGAAGGCCGTGATGGGCAGTGCCGACTGCGCGTATGCCAATCCCCTGAACCCGATGAACATGATCGGTTACAGCGAGTGCGAGCGGTTCTGTAATACCCTCAGTGAACTGACGGGCATAGAGTTCCGTCTGCCCACGGAGGCTGAATGGGAATTTGCCGCGCGAGGAGGGAACAAGAGCCGCGGTTACCGGTATTCAGGCAGTGACAACCTGGATGAAGTAGCGTGGTACCGAGATAATACCGACAGCTACATGCTATGTCCTGTTGCGACCAAGGCTCCGAACGAGCTGGGTCTGTATGACATGAGCGGGAATGCCTGGGAAATAGTTGCGGACCACTTTTATATTTACAGTTCAGACCCCGTCATCGACCCTCTACACCTTGAATATGATTCCCAAAGAGACGTGATCCGCGGAGGCAGCACCGCATCACATGCTACTGAATGCTACCCATGCTACCGGAGCACGTTGACCATGGGATCCTGGGGTGCTCTCACGACCATGCGATTGGCGTTCACGGCCTATTAAGAGAACCTGAAATTTTAAAAAAGATTGAACAATATGAAAAAGATATTATTTTTGATTATTTTTGTTCAGATGTCCATTGTTGCCACGAGCACTTCTGGCAACAACTACTTCACCATAGGCCAGAATGACACGCTGCTGGTCAGCCCAGCGGCGATCAACAGCTATCTTAATATACCGGTCAAAGCCCATATTGAAGGACTCCTTGATGAATGGATACTCGTATTCAGTTATCCTACAGGCATGGAAGGACGGTCGGTAATGCCGGGGCCAGGAATGAGCAGACCCTATATGGACTATAACGGCGAGCAACAGACCTATGTCGCGCCGTTGTCAGCAAACTATAATTGTACCCAGGTATCGTCAGTAATCCGTATTTTCGGTTACCAGGATTACAATAACGACTCGATTTATGAGCCCTACGGTACAGTCAAGTGGGAAGCCGGAGACTATGAAGACATGTTTGAGATCAGTGCCACGTTTGATACTGCGTTCAGCAGTGGGACTATCGGAATCTCGGGAACCCTGAAGTCGCTGTCTGACTATCGGCAGAATGTGATTGCCCCCAATCCCTATACGTTTACCCGCACGATCACCGTGATTGTCGGCTACCAGCGTGGAGACGTGGACGGTAGCGGCTCGTTGACCATCACCGATGTGACAATGCTGATGAATTACCTGGTGAGTCAGTCAGGCTTCAACCAGTACCAGTTAGCCGCTGCCGACGTCAACCGTGACGGCATCGTTAATATCTCGGATGTGACAGCCCTGATCAATATCCTTAACCAGATGAACGGCACCAATGGTCTCAGCCTGGACGATTTTGACATCTGAATATATTAAAATAAAAGTTTTGCAAGTAGATAACTAGCCCTCTGAATAATATGGCCTACGAATTCATCGAATTATACGAATAATTTTGGGAACGATATAGCAGTTGGCCCTGCGTTGAAACGTCTCGGCATTAAACCGTGCTAACGCACGGGAAATTAAAAGAAAATTTAATTTTAAAATTAAAATTTGTTGAATTTCCCGCCCGCAAGGGCGGTTCAATCCCCCGATAGGCCAACATCTATATTATTGCCTTAAAAAATAGCCCACGAATAATATGGCCTGCGGATTCATCGAATTATGCGAAAAATTATTTATTAACGAGATAAAATGGAATCATTCAAGGAAATATCATGATAAAAATTCGATGAATTCGTAGGCATAATCCGCTTGCAGGACTTTTTAAAGAGGACGCAATAATGAATAAAACAACAACCATCATGAAAAAGAAACTCTACACTGCACTGCTGATGCTGGCTGCGACGACCGCCGCAGTCCATGCCGAGAACTACTTCACCCTGGGCGAGAACGACACGCTGCGCGTGCCGTCGTCCTGCCTGGGCAAGCAATTCACTGCCGCCGTCCATGCCCACTTTGACGGCTACCTCGACAACTGGCTCGTGACGGTGGGCTTCGGTGACAGCGGCGTGAGCGTCGCCGGCGCCGTGGCCGGTGCCGACATGGCCGTACCCTATACCAAGGTTGACGGCAGCACCGACGTCTATTATGCCCCGCTGTCGATGAGCTCCGACAAGACCAGCTTCTCGTCGACGATCACCGTGTTCGGCTACTGGGAGAACGGCGGCTACTACGAGCGCTACGGCACCGTCAAGTGGTCCGACGGCTACCATGCCGACATGATGCGCCTGACGCTGTCGATTCCCGCCGACTTCGACGGATGCACGATGACGCTCGACGGCACGCTGAGTTCGACGGGCGATTGGCGTGGCGTCGGCACGGTGAGCTACGGCACGTTCCAGCGCGAGGTGTGCGTGGTGCTGACGATGGACCGCGGCGACGTTGACGGCGACGGCAGCGTGACCATCAGCGACGTGACAGCCCTGATCAACCTCCTGCTCAAGAGCTGACCTCGCGCCGCCAAGCCGTTTTTTTAAAAACAACTCAAACAACTTAAAACAACGGCATCCGCTATCTCTTGCCTCACGCTAAGGCGCGAAGTCGCGAAGTTTTTTTAAAGTTTATTGCTCGCAAGGGGCTCGCAATCAGACCGCCGATGCATAATAATAAGGTTGTAATTGTTGTTATCACAGGTTGTTATGCACCAGACCTTGAAAGTGGACACTGAAAATGTTTTTTAGATGAATAAATTTATAAAAGTAGACATTTCAGTGATTTTTATCTCTTTTGGTTTTACAAAAGTAGTCATTTTCGCCAGATTTGCAAAGACTCCGTTTATGAAAGTGGACACAGGCCTTGAAGGCTCTGTTTAGCAGCGGTTTCCTTGCGCTTCTTGACGAACTTGGGCAGTTCGGACAGTTCTCGGGTCGAGAAAGTGTCTCTTTTGGG
>JAFTFA010000122.1 GCA_017449785.1 Muribaculaceae bacterium
AACTCCTAGCCAACACGACGATAACAAATGTCAAGGAGTGGAGATGGCACAATCTGTTGCCCAATCCGTTGGCAAAAAGGCAGCGGACACTTCAGAAAGCAGGGTGAAAATGAAGCTAAAACGGCGATTAACTTAACAGCCAAGGACGGTTCTTTTGATGTAAAATCCACCACCATCAGTAGGCGGCTTCTGCCAAAGAACAACTGCAAATATACACATTATTTCACAATTGCGCCCATTTTGCTTGCATTTTTTTACTCCAATACCCTTTGTAATGCGTTATTGTCATGTATTTTGTGGTTGTGAATGTCTTAATGGTACATATTTGGTCGTTTTAGGGGCTTTATGTCTGACTTTAAGGTTGCTGCAATGGGGTAAGTTCTTCAGCTTGGATGAGCCCACCATTACCTCCTTATCTTGTTTATAATCACTCCCTAACCTATTAAATAATTGAGTTAAGGACTAAAAATAAATCGTAAATAGTCTCTAACGTATCAAAAAAATGAGTTAAGGACTAAAAATAATTGCTTGTCTGGAAAATATGATTTATCTTTGCGCCAGTAAATCAACAAGAAACGGATTATGGCAGCAAGCAGCATCATCGGGAGAGAGAAAGAGCAAAAGATTTTGCGCACGATATGTGAAGAGAAAGAGGCGCGCTTGGTGGCAGTATATGGTCGTCGGCGTGTGGGTAAGACCTACCTTATCAAACAATTCTTTAACGAACAGTTTGATTTCTTTTTCACAGGAAGTTTTGAAACGCCAATGAAGGTGCAGTTGGCACTTTTTAATGAAGCGTTACAAAAATATAGCCATCGTCAGTTCTCCATGCCGAAGAATTGGTTTGAAGCGTTTGGGCAACTACGTGATTATCTTTCATGTGCTCAGAAAGAACGTATCGTGGTTTTTCTTGATGAATTGCCATGGATGGACACCCCTAAATCAATGTTCATCAAGGCCTTCGGCTATTTCTGGAATAGTTGGGCCTCTACTCGCAACGGGCTCACACTGATTGTTTGTGGCTCTGCTACATCATGGATGATTGACAGAATTATCGGGGACAAGGGTGGATTATACGGCAGGGTTTCAAGGTCTATTTATCTTGCCCCTTTCAACCTGCACGAAGTTGAGCAGTTCTTAACTCAGCGAAAGGGAATTATATGGAATCGATATCAGATTCTTGAGGCCTATATGATCCTTGGAGGGATTCCTTATTATCTTGATATGCTTGAAAAAGAGTTACCTTTTGACCAAAATATCGATGAACTGTTTTATAGGAATGGTGCTCCTTTAAGAACTGAATATGATTTCCTGTTCCGTTCATTGTTCAAATCCGCTTCCATCTACCGCCAAGTGGTTGAAGTGCTGGCGATAAAAAATAAGGGATTGACATTAAAAGAGATAAAAGAAACCATCCGGGATTATAATGGCGGCGCATTGACTACTGCACTCAATAACCTGTGCCGATGCGACTTTATACGCAAGTATTCCTCTTTCGGTAAGAAAGAGCGCGGCAGCATCTATCAGCTCACTGACTTGTTCTCACTATATTTTCTCAAGTTTGTCGCGGGGCATTCGGGATTGGACGAGCATTACTGGTCTAACCTCAAAGAAAGCGCAAGGAACGCATGGGCGGGCTATGCTTTTGAACAAGTCTGCCTGCATCACATCAGCCAGATTCGGGCAAAACTGAGCATCAAGGGGGTGTTGACCAATATCTGTGCATGGTCCTCGCCTAAACACATCGATAAAGATGGGACAGAATGGCCTGGCGTGCAGATTGATCTGCTGCTGTGTCGTGGTGATCACATTATAGACATCTGCGAGATGAAATACTGCAAGGATCTATATACAGTTACAGGGGAATATGAGAAACACTTGAGGGAAAGGGCCAACGCATTTGTCCACCTGACAAAAACGCGTGATGCCACCCACACGATACTTGTTACAACCTACGGGCTTAAACAAAACATGTATTCAAGTGGCATCTATGCAACGATCACAATGAATGACCTATTTCTTGAGTGATGTGGATTGGATATATGTATGTTATTGTTGGCTTTATGGTTGACTATAAGGCTGCTGCAATGGGGCAAGTTCTTCCGCTTGGATGAGCTACCCGAGTTCAATCGCTCCGTTTTAGAGGTAATGCGGCAGCCGTTGGAGGACAGGATTATCTCGATTTCGAGGGCAAAATATGAAAAAAGGGACGGTTCTTTTGATGTAAAATCCGCCTACATCGACAGTCGTGCTTCTGTCAAAGAATAACTGCGGATATAGTCATTATTTCACAATTGCACTCATTTTGCTTGTGTTTTTTTACTTGAGGTGCCTGGGAAATAGGATTTTGTTGTGTATCTTTGCGGTTATGGAAAACAAGATTTCAGACCATCAGGCTGGCATGACGATTGACCGGCTCTCACAGCAGATTGTACAGGTGCAGGACGTGATGCAGGTGCAGGCTGCGCATGCGGTCAACCTATCGCTCACGGCACGCAACTGGCTCATCGGGCACTATATCGTCGAGTATGAACAGCATGGCGAGGATCGTGCCCAGTATGGCGCTCAACTGCTCAACAAACTTGCAGCCAAAATTAATCGACGTGGCCTCAATGCTCGTCGATTAAGGGAATGCAGGCTATTTTATTGTTGCTATCCGCAATTGGGAACCGAAGTCATTTCCTTTGTCGGCAAATTACTGAGAGAAAATCAGATTACATCTGTTCCCGAGATTTGGCGGTCAGCGCCCGCCAAATTAGAACAATACCAAACTCCGCCCTCCAAATTGTTTCAACGGCTTAATAATACCGCCTGCAACTCCCCTCTGAGGACGAGATACGCAACTACCTGATGGAAAACATCGACCGCAACGATTTCCTGAACAAAGAGAAATAGGGCAAGTCTTTTTCTGCTTGGATGGGGTTGCCCGGGTTCAATTGAAGTGTCCTGAGGCGTGTGGCGGTATCGGCAGCGTCTGTTATGGAGGGGGCGACAGGAGTAGTGCATATAGATGGCAATGGCGGCTTCACGGGGATGTGAAACCGCCATTGTTGTGGTGGTGTGGGATGGATGGGGGATTACTCCTCGTCGTCACCGCCCTCGCTCTCGGCCATGGTGGTGAAGACGTTCTGCACGTCGTCGTCCTCCTCGAGAACCTCGATCAGGGCCTCGACATCGGCACGCTCGGCCTCGTTGACGTCCTTGTAGTCGGCGGGCTCATAGACGAACTCACTGCTCTTGATTTCAAAGCCGTTGTCCTCAAGATACTTCATGATGTCGCCGTTAGCGGCGAAGTCGCCGGACACGAGCATTTCCTCCTCGTCGATAGCAAATTCCTCGGCGCCGCAGTCGATGAGCTCCAGCTCGAGCTCGTCGGGGTCAACATCGGCCTTGGGAGCCACGTGGAAGTAGCACTTGTGGCTGAACATGAAGGCTACGCTGCCCGAGTTGCCCAGGCTGCCGCCCTTCTTGTTGAAGTAGTTGCGCAGGTTGGCCACGGTGCGGGTGGTGTTGTCGGTAGCAGTTTCGACCAGGACGGCAATGCCGTGGGGGCCGAATCCCTCATAGATGACCTCCTTGTAGTCGCCGGCATCCTTCTCGCTGGCGCGCTTGATGGCGCGCTCGATGTTCTCCTTGGGCATGTTGGCTGCCTTGGCGTTGGCGATGAGCGCACGCAGGCGGGAGTTGCCTTCGGGGTCGGGGCCACCGGCCTTGACGGCGATGGTGATTTCCTTGCCGATACGTGTAAACGTGCGGGACATGCTGCCCCAGCGTTTCATCTTTCTTGCTTTGCGGTATTCAAAAGCTCTTCCCATTGTTGTACTTTTTTATTGTGTTTAATAGTGAATAGTTGACAGTAATTGCTCAAGATTTACCTCAACTTGGCACCGAGCTGTGTCTCGAGGTTCTTGATGATCTTGTTCATGATGGCATCGATCTGCTTGTCGTTGAGGGTCTTCTCGTTGTCTTGCAGGATCATGCTGATGGCATAGGACTTCTTGCCGGCCTCCAGCTTGTTGCTCTCATAGACGTCGAACAGCGTCATCGACTTCAAGAGCTTCTTCTCGCTGGCCTCGACCACGCGGCGGATGTCATCGTAGGTCACCTCGCGGTTCACGAGCAGCGCCAGGTCACGGCGCAGGGGGAGCGTCTTGGGCAGGTCGGAGTACTTGATGTCCTTCTTCATCGCCATCTTGCAGGCGAGGTTCCAGTTCATCTGTGCGTAATAGACGGGCTGGTCCACGTCAAACTTCTTGGCCAGTGCCTCGTCCACGACACCCATCACGGCGATGGTCTTGCCGCCGCGGTTGCTGTAGCGCAGGGCCGGTGCCAGGATCTCGTCCTCACACTGCTCGATGACCAGGTCATGGAGGTTGATGCCCATGTTGACCAGGACGTTCTCCAGGTCGGCCTTGAGGTCATAGACGTTGAGTGCCCTCACCTTGTCGGCCCAGGACTCGTCATGGTTGTTGCCGGTGAGCCAGAGGCCCATCTGGGTGCTCTCGCTGTAGGGGGCGAGGGCCTTTTCCTCCTGGCTGATGCTGCCGTCGTGGCTATAGACGTTGCCGAACTCGTAGAGGCGCAGGTTGGCGTTCTTGTGGTTGATGTTGCGCGCGATGCTCTCCAGACCGCCGAACAGGAGCGTCTGGCGCATGACGTTGAGGTCGCTGCTCAGGGGGTTCATGATGCGCACACACAGCTCGGCTGGCCACGTCTGCAGGCCCTCGTAGTAGGCACCCACGGTCAACGAGTTGTTCATCATCTCGTGGTAACCCACGCTGGTGAGCTGGTTGCTCACGGTCTCCTGCATGTCGTCGCGGAAGTCCACGTCCGTCTTGTTCGACAGGCTGCTGTGGACATCGTTGGTGAGCTCAACGTTGTTGTAGCCATACACGCGCAGGATGTCCTCCACCACGTCACAGGGGCGACGCACGTCCACGCGATAAGTGGGCACGACGAGCTGCAGCTTCTCGTCATCCTCGGCGGTAATCTCCATCTCGAGGCTCTTGACGATGTCGCGGATCTCGTCGTGGGGGATCTCCTTGCCGATGAGGCGCTTGACATAGTCATAATGCAGCTCGACGGGGAAACCGGGGAAGTCGTGGGCCTTGACATCGATGATGTCACCACAGATCTGGCCTCCGGCAATTTCCTTGACCAGCATGGCAGCGAGCTTGAGGTTATAGATGACCTCGTTGGGGTCGATACCGCGCTCAAAACGGAAGGACGCATCGGTGTTCAGGCCGAAGCGACGTGCCGTCTTGCGGATCCACGTGGGGTGGAAGTAGGCCGACTCGAGGAAGACGTCGGTGGTCCCCTCGGTCACGCCCGAGTCCAGACCGCCGAACACGCCGCCGATGCACATCGGCTCCTCGCCGTTGCAGATCATCAGGTCACGGTCGGTCAAGGTGCGCTCCACGCCGTCCAGGGTGACAAACTTGGTGCCCGCCGGGGCAGTCCTGACCACGATGCGGTCGCCCTTGACCTTGCTCAGGTCAAAGCAGTGCATCGGCTGGCCGGTGCCCAGCAGTATGAAGTTGGTGATGTCCACGATGTTGTTGATGGGACGCTGGCACACGGCGAGCAGCAGATCCCTGAGCCACTTGGGGCTCTCCTGCACCTTCACGCCGCGCACGGTCAAGCCGGCATAGCGGGGACATGCCTCGGCATTCTCGACGGTGACGGGGATGTCGCCGTCGGTGCGGTCGATGGCAAACTCGTCCACGCTGGGGCGGTGCAGGTTCACGGCCATGCCGTGACGCTTCATCCATGCCGCCAGGTCGCGTGCCACGCCATAGTGCGAGCCGCCGTCGATGCGGTTGGGTGTCAGGTCCACCTCGATGAGGTAGTCGTCCTCGATGCCGTAGTATTCGGCTGCCGGGGTGCCCGTCACGGCGTCCTCGGGCAAGACGATGATGCCGTCATGGCTCGTGCCCACGCCGATCTCGTCCTCGGCGCAGATCATGCCCAGCG
Organism: Muribaculaceae bacterium; assembly: GCA_017449785.1. Taxonomy (GTDB): domain Bacteria; phylum Bacteroidota; class Bacteroidia; order Bacteroidales; family Muribaculaceae; genus Sodaliphilus. Next base: position 5,974 of record JAFTFA010000122.1, read on the forward strand.
ACTCCTCGCCGCGCATCTTGGAACGCTTGATGGTAAACTCCTTGTCGCCGTCATAGAGCTTGGTGCCCAGCGTGGCGACGATGACCTTCTGGCCGGCAGCGACATTGGGTGCGCCGCACACGATCTGTACCGGGTCATTGCCGTCGCCCAGGTCGACCGTGGTGATGTGCAGGTGGTCGCTGTTGGGGTGGTCGATACAGGTCATCACCTGTCCCACGACCAGGCCGCGCAGGCCGCCCTTGATGGTTTCTACTTGTTCAACTGCGCCCACTTCCAGACCGAGCGAGGTCAAGGCCTCGGCCACCTGGTCGGGTGTGAGGTCCGTGTCAATATAGCGTTTGAGCCACTTATAGGAAATATTCATAGTGTCGAATAAAAATTATAATCGCTTAAAAACGTGCAAAGTTACAAAAAAATCTCACTACCCGATAATGCGGTAGCAAGAAATTGAAAAATCGCCCGCATAAAAAATCATAAAAAATCGGACGGCTGGACGCATCGCGCGTGAGCCGCCCTGGAAAAGCTATGAGAAAAAATATAAAATAATGTTGTTGCCTGGTGGAGTGTGGCCTCACCATGATTGCTACTTGGTGAGGAACTTGCTGTTCAGGTAGGCCATGAAGGCGTCCTTGTAGTTGTCGCCGATGGGCATCGACATGCCGTCGTCGAGGATGACGTGATTCTTCTTGACCTCACTGATCTTGTTCAGGTTGATGATATAGGAGCGATGGATGCGCATGAAGCGGCTCGACGGCAGGTGCTCCTCGATCTTCTTCATGCTCAGCAGCACGATGGTGGGCTTGGGGCGGTCCTCACAGGCGATGCGCAGGTACTCGCTCATCGCCTCGATGTAGCGGATGCTGTTGATGTCGATGCGCACGATCTTGTAGTCGCTCTTGACAAAGATGACGTCGTCGTTGCCGTCGGTCGAGACCTCGGACGGGGCCGACAACGACTGCTGGCGTATCTCGCAGATGTCCCTCACCTTCTGGGCCGCGGCCTCAAACTCGTCGAAGCCGTAGGGCTTCAACAGATAGCCCACGGCATTGGCCTTGTAGCCCTCGATGGCATACTCGCTATAGGCCGTCGTGAAGACCATCACGGGGCCCTTGCTGCTGTTCTGGGCATCCAGCGCCTTGGCAAAGTCCATGCCGTTCATGTCAGGCATGTTGATGTCCAGGAAAACCGCATCGATTTCCTGCTGATCGATGACCTTCTGGGCCTCGATGGCGTTGTGGCACTGGGCCACCAGCTCCAGATATGGAATCTTGTTGATATAGGTGACGAGTTTCTTGAGCGCCAGCGGCTCATCGTCGATTGCAATACACTTGATCGTTGTCATAGCTTCTCTCATTATTATTTCTTTTTGGGTACTACGGTTGATGATGATAAGACCTCCCTCGCTAGGTCAATCGTTTAGACTGCGGGCCAGGGTCATGGTTATCGTTGCCGAAGTCGGCTGCAGTGCGCTGGGGCAGGTCGAGCAGCACGTCATAGGAGTCCTCCTCGTCCTTGATGTCGAGCGAGTAGTCGCTGCCATAGATGAGCTCCAGGCGCTTAGTGACATTGTTCAGCCCCACGCCGCCATACTCGTGCTTGGCGTTGCTCTTGGTGTTCTGGCAGTGGAACAGCAAGCGGCCGTCCTGCTTCACGATATCGATGTTGATGGTGGATGGCTTGTCATAGGCCACCCCGTGCTTGAACGCATTTTCCACAAAGGGGATGAACACCAGCGGAGCCAGGGCAATGTCCTCGGACACATCCTCGGGCACATCCACGTTGACGTTGACAAGGTCGGTATAACGCAGCTTCATCAGGTTGAGGTATTTCTTCAAGAACGTGACGGCGGCATCCAGGGTGACATACTGCTTGTCGCTCTCATAGAGCAGGTAACGCATCATCCTCGACATGTCCACGATGCTGTCCTTGGCCTGCTCTGGGTCAATGTCGACCAGGGCGTGGATGTTGTTGAGCGTGTTCATGATGAAGTGCGGGTGGATCTGGTAGCGCAGGTATTCCAGCTCTTGCTTGAGGCTCTGCTCCTTGAGCTTGGCCAGGTGCTTCTTCTCGGCCTCGTTCTGGAAATAGTTTTTAACACCCAGGTTAGCACCTATCATCATGATGACGATCGTGAACATCGAGATGTCGTGTTTGTCGATGGGAGGGCGCCCGTGAGGAGGAGGCGGAGCCATACTGTCCATCCTGCCGCTTTCCATCCTGCCGCCTTCCACCCTGCCGCTTTCGATCTTGTGTCGGGGGCCGTTGGGGACATCAGCGGGCTTGTGCATGCAGTTGTAGGTCTGGAACAGGGCGATAATTGCTACACAGCCGATGATGTACTGCGTCACCTTCTTGTGCTTGACAAGCATGGGTGCCAGCAGATGGTTGTGAATCAGGAAGACGATCAGGAACGCCAGGAGACTGCCCCAGGTATCTATCAGACCGCGCTTGATCCAAACAGGGTGCTCGGGGTCATAATAGAACAGCAATTCCACTACAGGGGCGAGGAATAGCAGTATCCACACCACGGTGTAGATGATCGTTTCGGGCTTGGTCTGTTTATAATAGCTGTTCATGGGTCTGCACTTTCATTAATGAATGAACAAAAATAGTGATTGCCAACTATACTGCAAAAAAAAATCAATGATTTTCACCATTGATTCAGTAAACGGCCAGTTATGCTGTCAAGAAAATTGTAATAAATGCAAGTTCTGTGCAACTTTACCAAAAAAAGAAATCGCCGATTGAACCATTCAGTCAGCGATTTCTTGTACTCCCGCTGGGAATCGAACCCAAATCTAAGGTTTAGGAAACCTCCATTCTATCCATTGAACTACAGGAGCATCAGGAATCAATCGGCTGGAGGGATGGCTGGGCCACGCGTGCCAGCCGATTGGTTGCTATGGGTCGTCAGGATGATTACTTCCTGGCAGTGGCAAGGGCTGCCTCCTTCTTGTCGCTGCGACGGGCAATCCAGTAGGCCACGGGCGAAGCGATGAACAGAGACGAGCAGGTACCGATGATAACACCGAGGATCATCGCAAAGATGAAGCTGCGGATCGACTCACCGCCGAAGACGAGCATGATGATCAACACGAGCAGGGTCGTGATAGAGGTCATCATGGTACGCGACAGGGTGCTGCACAACGCCTTGTTGAAGGTGGTGTAGAGGTCCTGCTTGGGATAGAGCTTGCGATACTCACGCACACGGTCAAATACAACCACGGTATCGTTCACCTGATAACCGATAACGGTCAAGATAGCGGCGATAAAGGTCTGGTCAATCTCCATCGAGAAGGGCAGCAGGCCATGCAGGTTGTAGAAGCCGATAACCACAAACGAGGTGAACGCTACGGCAGCCAGAGCGCCGATAGAGAACGCGATGTTGCGGAAGCGGAACAGGATGTACAGTGCCATGGCGAGCAGCGAGAAGAGCACTGCCCAAACGGCCTGGCGGGTCATGTCACTAGCGATGCTCGGGCCGACGGTCTCGCTCGATACGACGCCCACGCTCTCGTTGGACATGCTGAAGTCTTGCTTGCTCATGCCGCCGAGCTCGCTCTTGAGGCCGTCATAGAGCTTACCCATGATCTCGTCGTCAATACCCTCACTGGCGTCGTTGATCTTGTAGTTGGTCGAGATGCGCACCTTGGTATCATTATCGATGGTGATAACCGAGGTGTTGGCACCGTCGAACAGGGGCGACAGCTGCTCTTGCAGGGCCTGGGTCTTAACGGGATGGTCAAATTGTACAACATAGTTGCGGCCACCCGAGAAGTCGATACCACGGTTCAGACCGCGCAGGGCGAACAACAGGCCGAGGATGACGATCAGGGCCAGAACGATGATCGAGGTCTTCTTGGCAGCGCCCATGAAGTTGAACTTCACGTTCTCCATCAGGTGACGGGTCATGCTGGTGTTGAAAGTCATCTTGTCGAAGGTGCCCTTGTTCACGAAGTGCTCCATCACCAGACGGGTAGCAAACACTGCGGTGAAGAACGAGCAGCAGATACCGATCACGAGGGTAACGGCAAAACCGCGGATGGGACCTGAACCGAGCAGGATCAGGATGATACCGGTGATAATGGTGGTCAAGTTGGAGTCAAAGATGGCCGAGAAGGCGTTCTTGTAACCGTCGCTGACAGCGGCCTTGAGGCCCTTGCCGGCGCGGAGCTCCTCCTTGCAACGTTCAAAGATAAGCACGTTGGCGTCCACCGCCATACCCAGGGTCAGCACGATACCGGCGATACCCGGCAGGGTGAGCACGCTCTGGAACGAGGCGAGAATACCGATGGTGAAGAAGAGGTTCATCAACAGACCGAGGTTGGCGATCGAACCGGCCTGCCAGCCATAGGCAAACCACATGAAGAACGCCAGCAGCACGAGGGCTATGATGAACGAGATGATACCCTTCTCGATCGATTCCTTACCCAGCGACGGGCCGATAACGCTCTCACTGGCGACATTGACACGTGCTACCATCTTACCGGACTCGAGCACGTTGGCAAGGTCGTTAGCCTCCTCAACGGTGAAGCGGCCACTAATCTGTGAGCGACCACCGTCGATCTGGCTATTCACGTTGGGGAACGAGTAAACCTGGTCATCCAGGACGATGGCGATGGCCTTGCCGATGTTCTGACCGGTGATGCGGCTCCACTGGCGGGCGCCCTCATCGTTCATGGTCATCGACACGACCTGACCCTGCAGGTTGTCAAACTCGCTGGTAGCGCGGGTAACAACGTCACCGTTCAGCACGGGCTGGCCGTTGACGGTGCGCAGGGCAACGAGCTGGAAGGCCTCGTGGCCACCCTGCATACTCTCGGGCTTAACGGTCCATGCCAGCTTCAGGTCGGCGGGCAGGATGGTCTTGGCCACGGCAGAGTTGATGATGGCGTTGACGGCAGCGGTGTCGGCCACGCTGACGTAACCAACGACGGGAGAGCCGGCATTGGGACCTGCGAGGACCTCAAAGCTGGTCAGCTGAGCAAGCGTCAGCGACTCCTCCTTGGTGGCGGCAGCAGCCTTGGCAGCCTCGGCGGCCTTGGCAGCACTGTCGGCAGCGGCAACAGCCTCGGCATTGGTGCTGTCAACGGGAGCAGCGGCGTCAACGGTCTTGTTGGCCTTGGCCTGGTCGCTGAGCTGACGCAGTGAACCGATAACATCGGACAGCGTGTAGGTCTCATAGAATTCCAGGTTTGCGGCGCCCTGCAACAGCTTGCGGACACGTTCGGGCTCTTTCACGCCCGGGAGCTCGAGCAGGATGCGACCGGTGCTCTGCAGCTTCTGGATATTGGGTTGTACCACGCCAAAGCGGTCAATACGGTTGCGCAGCACCTTGTAGGAGTTGTCCACCATGCTGTTCACCTCGTCCTTGAGGATGTTCTGTACCTCAGCGTCGGTGGCATTGGGTTTCTCCTTCACACGCTCGATGTTGCGGAAGATCTGGGCCAGGCTGCCCTCGGGAGCCAGCTTCTTGTACTCCTTGCAGAAGGAGCCCACAAAGTCGTCCTGGGCGGTCTGGTTGCTCATCACGTTGTCGATGGCCTGGTTAAACTTCTTGTCAGGATTGTTGTTCGCGAGAGCGCGCAAGATGTCGGGCACCGAGATTTGCAGTGTCACGTTCATACCACCCTTCAAGTCAAGGCCGAGGCCCAACTCTTTCTCACGAACCTGCTGGAAGGTGTAGTATCCGAGGTACACCTTCTCATTTGCGAGGGAGTCCAGACACTCATTGAGAGCTGCCTTATATTTGTCGTTGCTGGTGTCGGCACTCTTGATGCCAGCAGCAGCGAGAGCCTTCTGCTCTGCCTTGTTCTGGTAGTGATTGCTCACAAAGGTGAAAGACAGGTAGAAAGCGCAAATCAACAACAGTGCAATGGTAAGGACTCTAATAAAACCTTTAGTTTGCATTTTGTGAATTATTTAATTAAATTTTGTTAATTTTCGCCTTAATCTTCTTTTTCAGCCTGCAAATATACATCTTTTTCTTAACGTGATGCACAATTTTTTCAAGTTTTTGTTTTACACCTTATTAATTTTAAAAGGAAAAGGCGATTTTTAGGGTCGGGAATTATTAAAATCGGTAGTGATTTTTCAGGTCTGATGCCTCATTTTTTCACACCATCAGGTCGCCGCGGGCGATGATGCAGCACTGTCCGCCCACGCGGATGATGCCATCTGCATCGACATTTGTAGCAACCACCGACGGGCGCTCCATCGCCTCTCCTTGCAGGAAACGGCACTCGGCAGGACAGGAAATGACGCCCTGGCGCTGCAGGTAGTGGGTCAAGGCAGCATTGGCGGTACCGGTGGCCGACTCCTCGGGCACGCCGTACAGCGGCCCGAAGTTGCGCACGTGTCCCGTGTAGCCGTCGTCGGTGAGCGCAACGGCATGTACGCCCACCACGTCCAGCTCGCGGCTCAGTTCCGACAGGGCTTCCATGTCTGGGCGCAGGGCATTCAGGGCCTCCACGCCGTCCACGGGCATGATGATGTCGGGCAGACCTGTAGAAATTATTTCTACAGCCATGTCGGGCCATGACCTCTGGGCCTCACCGGCCATGATGCGGTGCAGCCGGTCGACATCCAGCGGCTTGTCGATGGCCTGCGGGGTCGCCATCTGCATCATCACGTGTTCACCGATGTTCACCTCCAGGTCGCCAGCAAGCGTGTGGTTCATGCAGGACGCGCCATCGCCAACGATGCCCTCCTGGCGCAGCACCCCGAAGGTCGCTATCGTCGCGTGACCGCACAGGTCCACCTCGCTCTTGGGTGTGAAATAGCGCACCGTGAACTCGCACGGCCCATTCTGCTGCACAAAGGCCGTCTCGCTGTACCGCAACTCGGCTGCCACCTGCAGCATCACCTTCTCACTCGGGAATTTCCCGTCCATGCCCAGCAGCACGACTCCCGCCGGGTTTCCACCGAACGCCGCGCTCGTGAACGCATCAACAATAAAGTATCTCATCGTCATTCCATTTTTTTATGATTCCACAAAAGTAAACTAAATCCCCCACCCGACCAACAATTTCCGCTTCAACTAGCCCGACAGCGGCCACAAGAAGTTGCCCACCGCCCCGTCACCTTGGTGCAGCGGTGGGCCCTGTGCCTATCGGCCAAGCGTCATCATGAGCGACGAGGAGACGGCTCACTGGTATAGAGAACCGTCCCCTCGTTGCATTGAGCAGAATCGTTAGATAACCTTGTTATCAGTATATTACCCAGAACAAGCGGGCATCGTTGCTATCGTCCGTCAGGAAAGTGTAGCCCTCGGTGACGGTGCGCACGCCGTCCACGTCCAGGGCCCTGCCGTTGGGAACACAGCTGTAGAAGGAACCGCCGCTGATGGTGCAGTCGGTGTCACACTTCACGCCCTTGGGTGCCACGCTGACCTGCTTGCCGGTCACCACGACGTTGAGTTCACCGCCGGTGAACAGGAACGGCTGTGTCACGTTGATGCCCTTGGCATCGTCACCGGTGCACTTGACATTGAGCGTGCCGCCGGTCATGGTGATGTTGTAGTCGCTCTTCACGCCGGCAGCCGTCGTCGAGACGGGATTGCCCAGCTCATCGACCTCGGCCTGGGTGGTGCCGCTGTTGATGATGGTAATGCGGCCGCCCGTGATGTTGATGAGGCTGTCACAGTTGATGCCCTTGGCGCCGTCGGCAGCAATCTCCATGTTGATGACGCCGCCCTTGATATAGACATAGTCCTTGGCCTTGATGCCGTGGCCGCTGGTGCTGTTCAGGTAGAGCTTGGAACCCGGACGAACAAACACATAGTCGTCGCTGGCCAAGCAGTGACGGCCGACGCTATAGACGTTGAGCGTGCCCTTGCCGCTCACCAGGATCTGTCCCTCGCTGAAGATCGCCGCCTTCTGGTCCTCGCCCTCAACCATGGTGTAGTTCTCGCCGTCGCGCAGGGTGTTCACCGTGCCCTCGTTCATCACCAGATACAACGACTTGCCGCACTGGTTGTTGATGGCGGCGCCGTTGGGATTGGTGATGTCCACGCCATTGAGCTGGAGCTGGAATTTCTTCTCGCTGTAGAACTTGAGCGAACCGTTGGCAGTGGTGCCAGTGACAATGTAGCGCACGCGCTTGGCGGCACTGGTGACAGTCACGTGGGCGCCATCGACGTTGACGATGACCGAGCTGGGATTGCCCGTCACGGTGGCCGTCTCGCCGTCGAAGGTGATTCTCACCGTCGTTGCCCAGGTGGTATTCTCCACATAGTCGCCATAGTCAAGGGCATCCTCGTCGTCCTGGATGGTCTCGGTGCCCTCGTCCAGGTCGCTATAGTCCAGTTCAATCTCCTTAGGAGTAATTTCGGGTATCACCTCACCGCCCAGGATGATGTCGATGACCGCATTGACGTCGCTGATGTTCACCTCGCCATCGTTGTTCACGTCCCCGACGGGGTCGGCATTGCTGGTGAGAATCATGTCAATGACCGCATTGACGTCGCTGAGGTTCACCTCGCCGTCACTGTTCACGTCGCCCGTCCTGGCAACTGCCGGCAGGGCAGCCATCAGGGTCAAGAACGTAAGTAGAAAAAACTTCTTCATAATAGATTAAACACTTTTTCTTTGATTATCTGATCGTAATTCTGTCGATTAATAGGCGATGGTCAAGACCTTAGGGGCCAACGAGTAGGTCACATAGCCTGGAGCCACCGTCGTCGTGCCGCTCACGTCAAGCGGGTCGCTGCGGCGGCTGTAGCTGTACAGATTGCCCCCCGTGATGGAGAAGTTGCCGTCGATCTTTATACCCTTGGGCTTCTTCAACTCGCGGGCACCCACGGCGACAGCCTGGATGGTACCTCCCTTGACGACGACATGCTGCTTGGCATTGATACCCTTGCCGCCGTCGCCGCTCGCCTTGAGCTTGATGGTGCCGGCATTGACCGTCACCAGCGTGTCGCAGTAGAGTGCTGCACAGGCCGTCGTGTCCACGACGCCGTCGGTAGTCTCGATCCTGCAATCGCCCTGGCTGATGGCCACCAGCCGGCCGCCGTTGACCGTCATCACGCCGCCGCTGCGCACGCCCTTGGCACCCGCACCGGTCGTCAAGATGTTGATCACACCGCCGTCGAGGATGATGCCGTCGTTGGCACGCAGGCCGTCAAGCCCACTGCTGTTGACCGAAATCCTGGTCCCCGGGCGCACGCGGATGTAGTCATCGCTGCGGATGCCGCCTCGGCCAACGGCCTCAACGGCCAGCTCGCCGCTGCCGCTGAAGATCATCTGACCCTCGCTGAAGAGGGCCGCCTTCTGGTCCTCCTCATCGACATCGGTATAGGTCGCGCCGTCCTTCAGACGGTTGGTCGTGCCGTCAGCCATGACCACATAGAGCGACTTGCTGCCCTGGTTGTTGATGGCCGCTCCATGAGGATTGGTGATTGCTGCACCGTTGAGCAGGATCTGGAAACGCTTGTCGCCATAGAACTTCAACGACCCGTCGGCCGTCGTCCCGCTGACGACAAACTTCACCGGGCCCGACATATTCATCACGGTGACATGTGCGCCGCTGGCCTGCACGATGACCCCAGGCACCGAGCCGGTCACATTGGCCACATTCCCATCATAGTGGATGCTGATGACCTTGTTCCAGGAGCTATTTTCCACATAGTCGTTGTAGGCCGAGTCGGCCTCGTCGGTAATGGGCACGTCGGCAGCCTCGACCAGTTCGCTGTAGTCCAGCTCAATGTTGACGGGCTCCACCTGGTACTGGGCAATGATGTCGTCCATGTCGGTGTCATCGTTCACACACGATGCCGTCGTCATGGCCAGTGCCACAGCCAGCAATCCATAGGATATCTTTCTCATCATTGTTTGCTTTCCTCTTTTTTAAAATTTATAGGTATAACCCAGGCCCAGCATATGGATGTTGGGCTCATCACTGCCGCTGCCCGTAAGCTGATAACGGTAATAGGCCTTGAAGGCATGCGTCTTCTTGATTGTGTGCTCCACGCCGACGATGAAGCGCGTCTTCTCCAGGTCGCGCGTCGTGTGAAACTCCACACTGGCAAATGGGTCAAACTTGCACTTGGGGATGTCCCACTCGACCTGCAGGCGGCTGCGCAGCACGTTCTTGCCCTTGCCGCGCACCTCGTGGTCTTCCCACTCGCCGTTGTCAAAATCAAAGTTGTCGATCACCCGCGTCCGGCGGTAGGTATACTGCCACCGCTCCCTCAGGCTCACCTCCACACGGTTGAACTTGTAACTTCCCGTGAGCGAGACGTTGAAGCGGTGCCTCACGCCCCAATAACTGGGACGCCAGTTGTTGTAGCTCACCCCGTCGTCCTGATAGGTGATATCCTCTCGATTATTATCGATGAGCAGGTTATAGTCCACACTGGCCTTGAGCCACGGCAGCAGCTTATAGGTCACCGACGGACCCAGACTCACACGGTCGGCCGTGCGGAAGTCGTTGCGCGAGCGGAACTCGGCTTCAAAGCCGGCCGTCAACTGCTTGCTGAACTTGTGAGACGCCTCGGCACTAAGCACGAGCCCGGCATCGTCGGCCAGCGACGGTGTCGGGATGAGTGCAGCGCACAATACCAGCAGGCAGGCGATCAGTTGTTTTCTTTCACTTCTTGCCATTCGTATTTCGGTATTTTCAATGTATCATTCACGTGGCTGCCACCACCACCGTCATTCTCATATTCTATCTTGAGAATCGCGGTGTCCTTGAGGAAGTCGATCGAACCGACATTCACCTTCGTGATATTCAGTCCTGTGCGCTTGTGCAAGTCCTCGAGCAGTTCCCCTCGTCGTTCGGGAGTAATCAACTCGATGCGGTCATAGAGTATCAACTTGCTGGCCAGATTGGCGCGCAGCACAAAGGTCTCGAACAGCCAGATGAGCACGGCAATCGCCACATTGGGCAACAGCAGCTCGACAAAGCTCAGCGAGTCGGCCAGCGCATTGATGACCGAGAGGCTGATCACGCCGAACATGTAGGACATCTCGCGCACGGGTATCGTCTCGGTGCGGTATCGCAACACGCCGAAGATCGCAAACAATCCCAGCGCAAAGCCTATCTTGACCTTGACACTGCCCAGCAGGTAGATGAGGAAGAAAATGCTCACGCTCAAGAGCACGAGCGTGAAGAAGTAGTCACGGCGATGGGTCTTGCGGTAATACAGGAAATAGACAATGATGAAAAGCACCACCAGGAAGAAACCGAAGCGCAGCATCATCTCGGTAACGCCTGCAGCATCAAACCAATTGAAGCCGCTGGGCGCACTGCTCACGACGTCTTGAACGGCATCCACACCGTTATCAAAGCCAAGTTCTTGTAGTAGCATCATATTTTTTTCTGTGTTATGCTTTAAAAGATTATTATGTTCATTTATTCGATTTCTCGTTCTCGTGTCGTCACCTCACGCTGGCCAGCATGCGCTCGATCATCCTGAGGCGTTCCTTGAAGTTATTCCGCTTGAGGGCGGGATTGGTCAGTGCCGACCCCATGCAGTACTTGCTGAAGCCGCTCGTCTTGATGCGCAGGTCCCGCAGCATCCCCAGGATGGGCGACGGCTGCAGGCCATCACGCTTCAGCTCGATAATGGCCAGCCCGGTCAAGTCCACATCACGGCCCGTCTTGAGGTTGTGGAAGCCCAGGTCGGTGTCAATGGTCAGGCGCTCGGTCTTGGCCTTGTTGACAAGCGTGATGCGGTGGAAGTGGTTCTCCAGATGCTCGGTCAGGATCGTCGGGTCATAGCGCAGATGCTTGCGCAGGAACTCGTCATAACTCACGTGTTGTTCGTCCTGGCGCAAGAAACGGATGCCATGGTCGGGGTGACTGGGGTCAAATCCGACCATGTCAACGCGTTTCTTCTTGGTGCGGCCATGATTGTTCTTGGTCTTGACCTCCAGGAAGTTGAGATGCGAGTCCACATAGGAGCGGATGCGCAGTTTCTGCCGCCCGGCATGACCGTTCTGGTGAACGATGTACATGTTGTTGTCCGGCGTGTCAAAGTAGGCCGTGTAATAGGACGCAATGCGCTTCCCGTCGATTTCCTGAGCGCGGTAATCGTGCTGGGCGAGCACCAACAGGAGCCTGAGCCGATCAACCGTCGTGACAAACTTGGTGTCCGTGCGGTTCATCAGCTTGATGCCACTCATTTCATCGAGGCTGATCGGGTCATATTTCCTGATGATTTCGTCCATTGCGGCGCAAATATATAGTTTTTAACGGAAATAAACCGCTTGAATTGCTATATTTAGAGCAAAAATCAACAAATAATTGATATTTCTCAACCAAAAACCACAAGCGGCACAATCACCTGTAACAGAATAACAACAACTCGGCACCGCTATTACAAATAGTGAGTGACACAACCGGTGATGCAGAGGTCCACACAGATGTAATAACTTTGTAATGCCTAATTGATATTTCTTTATTATATTTGCCACTGATATGAAAAAGCAACATATTCTAGTCATCGACGACGAGCAGGACCTGTGCGAGATCCTGCGGTTTAACCTCACGGCCGCCGGCTATCAAGCCGACGTGGCCTACTCGGCCGAAGAGGTCCTTGACATGGACGTGACACAGTATGACCTGCTGCTGCTTGACGTGATGATGCCCGGCATGTCAGGTTTTGAACTGGCACGGCATCTCAAGCAAGACCCTGCCACGGCCTCGATTCCCATCATCTTCCTCACGGCACTGGGCGACGAGAAGGACAAGTTGCACGGCTTTGACCTGGGAGCCGACGACTACATTGCCAAGCCTTTCTCGGTGCGCGAGACACTGGCCAGGGTCAAGGCCGTCCTGGCACGCATGACACCCAGCCTCCCCGCCGAGCACGAGCTCTGCTACAAGGGGCTGAAGATGGATCTTGACAAGATGTCGGTCTCGGTCGACGGCCAGCCCGTATCACTCACCAAGACCGAATATGAGCTCTTGAAGCTGTTCCTCGAGAATCGCGGCCAGGTCTTCTCGCGGCAGGAGGTGCTCGAGCGCGTGTGGCCCCGTGACGTGGTCGTTACCGACCGCACCGTGGATGTGAACATCACCCGCATGCGCAAGAAGATCGGCCCCTACTCGTCCAGCATCGTCACCCGCCACGGATTCGGCTACCTGTTTATCTCATGATGAAGAAACTCTCGGTGGGCCGCAGGATGTTTTTCAGCGTGATGGTGATTTTCGCCATCTACGCTGTGATCTTCATCCTGTTTGAGGACTACGACCGCAATTACGTCATCCCGTTTGAGGAGTCCAGTGACTGGCACCTGCTCATTTTCTCTCTCTTTGTCATGACGGGACTGGGCTTCCTGCTGCATCGCTACTCCAGGCGAATGGACGAGCGCATCGACCAGGAACAGGCCGACAAGGAGAACAAGCTGCGTCGAGAACTCACCCAGAACATCGCCCACGAGCTCAAGACACCCGTGGCCAGCATCCTGGGCTATACCGACACCATTCTCGAGCACCCCGACATGGACGACACCACTCGGCGCCAATTCCTGGAGCGCACCCATTCCCAGGCCACACGCCTCACGGCACTGCTGCAGGATATCTCCACACTCAACCGCATGGACTATGCTGCCGACATGATTACCATGCAGCGCGTTGACGTCTCCCACATCGTGGCCGACATCATCCAGGAAACGGCCCTGGCCGCCCGACAGAAGAACATCCAGGTGCGCAACCAGTTGCCCCAGGACATCATTATCGACGGCAACCAGTCGCTCATCTACAGCATCTTCCGCAACCTGGTGGACAACGCCATCAACTATGCCGGCGACGGTGCCACCGCCAGCCTCACCGCCACCGAAGAGAGCCGGCAGTGGCGCTTCGTCATGGCCGACAATGGCGCGGGCATCAGCGAGGAGCACCTCTCGCGCATCTTTGAGCGGTTCTACCGCATCGACAAGGGACGCAGCCGCTCGCTGGGCGGCACCGGCCTGGGCCTGGCCATCGTCAAGAATGCGGTCCTGCTCCACGGCGGCACCATCAAGGCGCTACCCAATCCCGGCGGAGGCCTCCGCTTTGAGTTCACCCTCAAGAAATAACCCACCCATCCCCCTCATAGCTTACAAAAACGACAAGTGCAACCATCAGGACTGCTGATTGATGGCTGCACTTGCGTTTTGGCTATGACGCAACGGGAGTTGCCGTCAACGCACAGGGGCGATGTCGAAGCCCAGACGGACGCCGTCGTACTGCTTGCTCAAGTCACCGACGGTCTGCAACGTGCTGTTGCCGCTCAGGGTTGCTGCCACCTGGAGGACCTTCAACAGGTTCTTGCTCTCAAAGGTGAGGCCCAGGCCGTGGGCGGTGCGGGTGATATAGGCGTTGGTCGAGAAGAGCATCGTCTGCAAGCGCAGGGTGCCGCTCGACGGGTCATAGGCATAGCTGCCGCTCAAGGGGATGCCCTTGACCTTGCCGGCAAACTTGTGATCCTGAGTAAACTGGAACTGGGTGTTCTGGGAATTGATGCCCACGCCGCTATAGACGGGCGCCAATTTCTCCTTGCAGTTCTCGGCGGCAACGGCACCACCGGCCTTGGCCAGCAGGTTCTCGCTGGTGAAGGCGCAGGCGGGCTCGGTATAATACCACGTCCCGTAGAGCTCACTCTCCTGGACCTTGACACTGCCGATGACCAGCCCCAGCAGGCCATCGACCGTATTCTGGGAACCCAACACGCCCAGCACGCCCCCCAGGATGTCGCCCAGGGTGCCATTGCCCGACTCGCCACTGGTGCCACTGCCCAGTCCATTGAGCAATCCGGTTGTGCAACCGCTGCACAGCAGCATCACTGCTGCCAACACTGTGGTATAAATCTTTCTCATCATTTCACGCTTCATTTCAAGTTAATAATCGTTACTAATTGCTGCAAATATATAACAAATGTTGGATATCGCAACCACGATTGAGGAAAAATCAACCAATCGGCACTTGGCAGCCACAGTTTCAGCCCCAAGGGCCGCAATATTCTCGATAACTGTATAAAAAATCATCAAGAAGCACTATCCCGCGGTCGCTTTTTGGGTAATTAAAAAGTTTGTATTACCTTTGTAGGTTACAAGACAAGAAACCTCTTTTATTCTACGACAATGGCAAAACAAGGACTCACACTGGAACAGAAGCAGAAGCAGCGCCTCGCCCTCGAGCAACAGCGAATGCTGGGCACGATACTGGAGAAAAGTGATGCCGAGATGGCCGAGTATATCGACAACAAGGTCAACGAGATCCAGGCCCTCGAGAAGAAGTCGGACGACAACGAGGACAACGGCGGATATGACACCGGCGACAGCCAGGACAACAATAGCAACGAGGAGCGCAACCGTGCCGGCGATGACCCCGTCAGCGAGAACAGCGGCGACGACGACACGGCCGCCTGGTACCGCTTCTTTGCCAACAACCGCAGCCGCGACGACGAGTACTATGCCCCGACGGCCGTGAGCGAGAAGACCTTGCAGGACTTCCTTGCCGATCAGCTGGGAGAACTTGAACTGGACGAGATGCAGCGCATCATCGCCACCGCCATTGTGGGCAACCTCGAGGACGACGGCTACCTGCGCCGCAGCACGGCCGAGATTGCCGACGACATCACCTTCAACGACGGCTACATGGTCGATGCCAGCCAGGTCGAGCAGGTGCTCGACATCGTGCAGGCACTCGATCCCCCGGGCATAGCCGCCCGCAACCTCAGGGAGTGCATTCTGCTGCAACTGCGCCGCAAGCCCCGCTGCCAGGATGTGGACAGGGCCATCACGATGGTCGAGAAGCACTTCGAGGACATGGCTGCCATGCGCTTTGACACGATTGCCCGCAAGATGGGCGTCGACAAGGAGCAGCTCGAGCAGGTCTTCAAGCACCAGATCAGGCGGGGACTCAATCCCTACCCGGGCAACGCCTTCGGGCCCCGGAACTACATCAGCCAGCAGGTGACGCCCGACTTTGACGTCGAGCTCGACGAGGAAACGGGCCGCATGACGGTCACCCTGCGCAACAATATCCCGGCCCTGCAGATCAGCGAGAGTTACGCCATGATGAATGAGCGATACAAGAAGAGTGCCGGCACCCTCAGCGTCAAGGAGGCCAAGGAAAAGAAGACCATCCAGGATGCCTACCAGCGCGCCAGCATCTTCATCGAGGTGCTCAAGCAGCGGCAGGAGACGCTCTTCAACACCATGAGCGCCATCGTCAAGTGTCAGCCCGACTACTTCCTGAGCGGCGACGAGCGCGACCTCAAGCCCATGGGGCAGCAGCAGATTGCCGACATCATCGGCAAGGACGTCTCGGTCGTGTCCAGGGCCATCAGCAACAAGTATGTCCAGACTCGCTGGGGCGTCAAGAGCCTGAAGTCCTTCTTCAGCGAGGACATCAACGGTGGCTCCAGGCATGCCGTGGTCGATGACATCAGGCGGCTCATCGAGAACGAGGACAAGGCCCACCCGCTCAGCGACGATGCCCTGTGCGAGAAGCTCAAGGCCATGGGACACAAGCTGGAACGCCGCACTGTGGCCAAGTACCGCGAGAAGGAGCTCAAGATCCCCAGCAGCACCGAGCGCCGCAAGATGGCCAAGCAATAAATCCTCATGGCATTAAACCGCAACATCAATTCAATGAACAGATATAGCGTCAACAAATTCATCGCCGGGCTGGCCAATTTCCTGTCCACCGTGTTCAGTCCGCTGCTCATGCCCACCTATGGCATCTTCCTGATCCTCTGGGTATCGGTGCTGTGCCTGTTGCCCTATGGCACACGCGTGTCGGTGCTGCTCATGTGCATGGGCATCACCTGCATCCTGCCGCTCATCTTCCTGAGCGTGCTGCGGCACTTCAAGTTCATCAAGGATCTGCATGTCGACATCCGGGAACAGCGGCTCGTCCCCTACCTGTTCGCTGTGCTGTGCTACGCGGTTGCGGCCTATTATCTGTTCTATCACCACTCGCCGCAGTGGTGCGTCATGTTCATCGTCGGCTCGGCACTCACCGTGCTGGTCATAGCGCTCATCAACCTCAAGTGGAAAATCAGTGCCCACATGGCCGGCATCGGCGGTGTCATTGCCCTGCTCTACCAGATCCACGTGATGGGACTGAGTGCCTTTGACCTCTTCTGGGTGCTGTGCATCACGATCATCATCGCGGGTCTGCTGGGCTCGGCACGTCTCGCGCTCAAGCGGCACGATACCTGGCAGGTGCTGGCAGGTGTCGTCGTGGGCTTCATGTGCGTTTCCCTGACCATGAAATTCTTCGGATAAATCAGTTATTTTCTATCATTAGCGTTTTTAAAAATACAACTATCACCTATATGCCATTCAATTATAAACGCCGCTCCACAGTCACCGTCAAGGTGGGCGGCATCCCCATGGGCAGCGACTGGCCCGTGCGTGTCCAGTCGATGACCAACACCGCTACCGACGATATCGAGGCCAGCGCAGCCCAGTGCCAGCGCATCGCCTTTGCCGGAGCCGACTATGTGCGTCTCACGGCCCAGGGCGTGAAACAGGCCCAGAGCATCGGCGACATCTCACAGTCCCTGCGCCAGCAGGGATGCAACATCCCGCTCATTGCCGACATCCACTTCAACCCCCAAGCGGCGCTTGCAGCCGCTGCCGTGTGCGAGGGCGTGCGCATCAATCCCGGCAACTTTGTCGATCCGGCACGCACCTTCAAGCAACTAGAGTACACCGACGAGGAATATACCGCCGAACTGGGCCGCATCCGCGAGGCCCTGCTGCCCTTCATCGCCCTGTGCCGCCAGCACGGCACGGCAGTGCGCCTGGGCGTCAACCACGGCTCGCTCAGCGACCGCATCATGAGCCGCTACGGCAACACGGCGGCTGGCATGGTCGAGAGCGTGATGGAGTTCCTGCGTGTGTTTGTACAAGAAGGTTTCCTGGATGTCGTCATCTCGATGAAGGCCTCTAACGTGGTCGTCATGGTCGAGGCCGTCAGGCGGCTCGTCGATGCGATGGACCGCGAGGACATGCATTTCCCGCTGCACCTCGGCGTGACCGAGGCGGGATTCGGCGAGGACGGGCGCGTCAAGAGCGCCGTGGGCATCGGTGCCCTCATGGCCGAGGGCCTGGGCGACACCATCCGCGTCTCGCTCAGCGAGGAGCCCGAGCTAGAGATTCCCGTGGCCCGCAAGCTGGTGGACTACATCTCGCAGCGCGAGGGCCACGATGCCATCGAGGGCGAGTATTGCACGGGCTATGACCCCCTGTGCCCCGAGCGGCGGGCGACAGTGACGGTCGATGGGCGCATCGGCGGCAGCCAGCATCCTATTGTCATCGCCAGCTATCGTCCCGACGAGCTGGAGGGGAACAACCTCCAGCCAGACTTCTTCTATAGTGCCGACGGGCTCATCGACGGCATGCACCAGTTCCTGGTGCCCCTGGGGGCATGGCGCGGCGAGCGCAATGTGTTCCCGCTGCTCACCCTCGGCGAGTGGGAACGCTGTCCCGAGACGCGGCTGCGCTTCCTGCAAGTGCCTGCCACGACGTCGGCCCAGCGCCTGGAATTCCTGCGCGGCCGCACCGACACCGTGCTGGTCATCACCCCGGTGGGCAAGAACATCCCGGCCGGGCAGCAGGCATTGACCCACGCCCTCGATGCCGCTGGCATCAATTGTCCTGTCATCGTGCGCAATACCTACGGCGACAGCTCCAACGAGTGGCTGCAAGTCAAGGCGGGAGCCGACCTGGGTGCCGTCCTGCTCAACGGCCGCGCCGACGGCATCTGGCTCGAAGCGCCCAACATCCACAGTGCCGGCGACGTCCTGCGCTACGCCTTCGGCATCCTGCAAGCGGCACGCCTGCGCATCAGCAAGACCGAGTTCATCTCCTGTCCTGGTTGCGGCAGGACGATGTTTGACCTGCAATCCACCGTGCAGCGCGTCCAGCAGGCTACCGCCCACCTGACCCACCTCAAAATCGGAGTCATGGGATGCATCGTCAACGGTCCAGGCGAGATGGCCGATGCCGACTACGGCTACGTCGGCGCTGCCGCCGGACGCATCAGTCTCTACAAGGGCAAGCAGTGCATCGAGATGAACATCCCCGAGGCCGACGCCATCGACCGCCTGGTCGCCCTCATCAAGCAGAACGGCGACTGGCGCGACCCCTGATTTTGTGCTGGAAAAGATACTAAAGAACATCAATCGGACATTTTCCTAACCACCAAGATATTCCAGATGAAACAGATACATCACCTCCTGCTGCCGCTCCTGCTCATCGCCACACTCGCCTCGTGCAGCAACGACAGCTTCAAGATCCAGGGCGACATCGCCAACCTCGATGATTTTACCGTCAAAGTGGTTTTCAGCGGTGATTCGGGCGCTGTCAGCGAGCTTGCCAAGGTTGACAAGAAGGGACACTTCTCCTTTGAGGGACAGTCGGCCCAGCCTGTCATCGTCACGGTGCTCAACCACCTCTACGAGCCGCTGGCCACCATGGTGGCTGTCAATGGTGACCATCTCAAGATCAAGGGTGATGCCTCCCAGTCGATGTCCATCAAGGTTAAGGGCAGCCGCTTGAACGAGGAGTGGCAACTCTTCCGCGACGAGCACGCCGCCTTATACACCGACCCGAACCCCTCCCGCCTGGATGCCGAGATCGAGAAATATGTGCGCGAGCACCCCGCCGATATGCTCTCCACCGTCTTGCTCATGGTCGATTACAGCGACTACAGCGACCGCGCCAAGGTGGATCAACTGCTCAGCGGCATCGACGGCAAGGCCCGTCCCGAATCGCTGACGGCGGCCTACCCCGGCACCCCCATGCAACACAAGAAGGGGCTCTTGCCACGGCTGATGACCTTGACCCTAATCAAGCATGGCGGTGACTTCGAGACCATCAAGCTCACCGACCGCATGACCCTCATCAACCTGTGGGCCAATCCGCAGAAAGACCGCAATGCGTTGATCGACAAGATGCAGAATCTATCGCATAACATCCGCGTCATCGACGTCCTCGCCGAGAGTGACACCCTGCGATGGCACCAGACCATTGCTGGCGACCCTGCTGGCTGGCAGCACTACTGGGCTCCCGGTGGCCCCATCGAGCAAGGCATCCAGCTCATCGGCATCACCTCCATGCCCTGGTTTGCCGTCATCGACTCCACCGGCATGGCCATCTACTCCGGCCCCGACCTCACCGCCGCCATCCACGCCACTCAACCCAGATGATCTCGGAGATCTCCGAAACCTCCGAGCTCTCCGAGCACTCCGAGTTCTCCGAGATCTCAGTTCTTCAGGAAATAGTTGTCGAGTCTGTTTTTAGATCTTGGCGTTGCGGCGCAGGGTCTTGAACCGGAGCCGGGAAATGGCACTGTGGGCAAAGGTACGCTTGAACTCTCCCGATGTCATCGCCTCGATGCGGTCGCGGGAGAGGTTTTTTACCGCCTCGGTGAGAGCAAAATCCTCAATCTGCGTCGCAGCGGCGTGGGCATTGTGGGGACAGGCCAGCTGGCACTCGTCACAGCCCACCACCCTGTCGCCCATCACGTCACGGGCCCATTCGGGCAGTTCCTCGTCATGGTTCTCGATGAGCAGGCAGGAGAGGCAGCGGCGGCAGTCGGCAGCGCCCTCGTCACCCAGGGCACCCGTCGGGCACGCCGCGACACACTTGCCGCAGTCGCCGCAGGAGAGCGTGCAGGGCTCGTCGGGCGGCAACTGAGCCGTGGTGACGATTTCGCCCAAGAAATAGTAGGAACCCTTGCCCGGCAGGATGAGGCAGTTGTTACGGCCGATGAAGCCGAGGCCGGCCCGCTGCGCCCAATACCGCTCACGGATGGGGGCCGAATCGACACACGGCCGTGTCGTGCAATGGGTGATTTCCTCGATGAAATGGGCCAATCGGGTCATTTTTTCCCTCAACACCTCATGGTAATCGCGCCCGTAGGCATAATAGGCGACCCGCAGCGCTCCGGGCGGCTGGCAGGTGACCGGATAATAGTTCATGGCCAGCGAAATGACCGTTCGGGCTCCCTCCAGCAGCAGGGCGGGGTCACGGCGCAGGTCGCGGTGCCCTGCAGCCCACTGCATGCAGCCGTTGCGACCCTGGTCGATCCACCGGTCATAACGCGCGACCGCCTCGTCATCGACGGCAACAGCGGCAGCAAAGCCACAAGCGTCAAATCCCATGCTCATGGCCTGGGACTTGATCAGTGATGCTATGTTACATCTCGGGAATGGCATCAAATCGGTAACCCTTGCTCTGGAGCCACTCAATGGCACGCGGCAGGGCATATTTCATGTTCTTCTCGGCCTTGAGCGAGTCGTGGAAGACGATGATCGACCCGTTGCGGGCATACCGCTTGACGTTGTCCAGCACCTGCTCGCCCGTGAGCTTGCGGCTGTAATCGCGCGTCACCAGGTCATACATGATGATGGCAAACCGCGAACGCAACACCCGGGACTGACCCCAGCGCAGCAGGCCGTGCGGCGGTCTGAAGAGGGTGCTGCCGATGAGCTCGTTGGCGCGGAAGACGTTGTGCAGGTAGTGCTTGGTGCCCACGTGAGCGCCTTGCAGGTGGCTCATCGTGTGGTTTCCCACCGAGTGGCCGCGACGCCTCACCTCCTCGAGCAGTTCGGGATGACGTTCCACGTTCTCGCCCACCATGAAGAAGGTGGCCTTGACCCCATAGCGGTCGAGCGTGTCGAGCACCCACGGCGTCACCTCGGGAATCGGCCCGTCATCAAAGGTCAAATAGACCGTGTGGTCGCGCTTGTGGATGCGCCACACGGTCTCAGGGAATAACATTCTGTACAGCAGCGGCGGACGTTCAACTAACACGATACTGTCACCTCACTTGTGTCTAGATTGAACATCACTCGCTCAGGATATCCTCCAGTTCGGCCGAACTTTCGCCCTCAGCTTGCTGCTGGGCTGCTTGCTGTTGCTGCAACATGGCCTCGTCATAGGAGCGCTGCATGGCCTGAATGCGCTGCACATTCACGCCCCTTGCGGCAAGTTCATCCATCAGCTTCTTGTAGGGCGCCTCGCCGCACTGCAGGTAGTAGTCATGCAGCAGGAAGACCATGTACTGCGTGTCGATGAACTTGTCGGTCGTGTTCAGGCGATCATACATGCTGGGGCTCAACGACTGGTAGAAGCGGATATAGTCGCCATAGCGCAGGGTCTCCTCGCGCAGCAGGTCGTTGCCCTTCTTGATGCACGCGTCATTGTTGCTGGCCTTGCCCAGCTCGTAGTAGATGCGTGCCACCTGATCACCCATCTGCACGGTGAACGGGCTGGTAGCAATCGGCAATTTCTCCATCATCAGGTCGAGGATGTGGATAGCCTTCTTGTAGCGGTCGGCCACATAGGCCTCCTGGGTCATGCCGGCAGGAATGGCCAATTGGCCGTTCTTGGCCTTGGTGCCCTCGTTCATCAGGGCCGTCGACAGGTCAAGCATCGCGCTGCGCATCGTGGTCACCATGCGGCTGATGGTCTCGTCCAGATAGAGCGAGCCCGGCTTGGCGGTATCCAGACCGCCCCACAGGAACTTGTTCACCACATTGTCATACATCACGTCGGTCGAGACACCCATGTGCTCGACGAGCGGGGTCACCTGATAGGCAAGACCGGTCAAGCGCAGGTAGTTGTCCATACCCAGATAGTAGCTGCTGGGCACCGTCATGGCGAAGTAGCAGGGACGGTTCCACCCCTGGGCAATGCTGTTGACGATCATGTCCAGCGACATCACCTGGCTGGCGGTCATGCCCGAGCCCATGCGCTGCAGGTCAACATTGATCGACTCCTGGATCAAGTCGCGCTGCTCCTCGCGGACGACGCCGGCCTTGATGGCCTGATCGGCATTGACGGGGATATAGATGCGCGGATAGCGGATCTCGGTGATGCCATAGGGATTGTTCTTGCTCTCGGGACCGTAGAGCGACGCCAGCGACTTGGAGGCCTCCATGGGAGTCATGTCGGGCTGGATGAAGTAGCAGAACTGGCGGTCGTCATAGGCAAAGGTCTCCTTGGTGGCCTGCATGGGCAGCGGGGCCGACTCATAGGCGGCACGCTGCATCTGGCTGATGTACCAGTCGGTCGACAGGTAGCTCAGGTTGACGGCACGCACGTCGGTGCGGTAACCCTCAACTTCCTGCAGGTACCACAGCGGGAAGGTGTCATTGTCACCGTTGCAGAAGATGATGCCGTTGGGGGCAACGCTCGACAGGTAGTTGCGGCCAAAGTCGCGGGCGGCCGTCCTGCCGCTGCGGTCATGGTCGTCCCACGTCTGGCTGACCATCTGAATGGGCACGAGAAGGCCCACGATGGCGGCACACGCGGCCACTGCCGTGGCAACACCGCCACGATTGCCGTCGTTCACGGCAGCAGCGGCGGCTTCGCCCTTGGCCTGCTTCTTGTTGCGCTTGAGGGCCCACATCACGAGGCTCCACAGCCCGGCAACACCCATGCCGATCCAGATACTGTAGGCATAGAACGAGCCGGCATAAGCATAGTCACGCTCACGGGGCTGGCTCGGCGTCTGGTTCAGGTAGAGCACGATGGCGATACCCGTCATGAAGAACAGGAAGAATACCACCCAGAACTGCTCGATGCCGCGACGGCCGCGGTAGGCCTGCCACAACAGGCCGATGAGACCCATCAGCAGCGGCAGCAGGTAGAACACGTTGTGGCCCTTGTTGCCCTTGCCCAGGTCGTCAGGCAGCAGGCTCTGGTCGCCCAGGCGGGGATTGTCGATGAACGAGATGCCCGAAACCCAGTTGCCGCGGGTGATCTCGCCCATGCCCTGCAGGTCGTTCTGGCGACCGGCAAAGTTCCACATGAAGTAGCGCCAGTACATGTAATTCAACTGGTAGTCGACAAAGAAGCGCAGGTTCTCCATCATCGTCGGCTTGAGCTTGGTCTCGGCACCGGCAGGATTGCCGTTGGCATCGAGGCGGGTCGTGGCCTGCACCTGGGTGCCCTGCATTCCCAGCCAGTCGACATACTCCTTGGCGTGCTTCTCGTCGTGGATGCGCGGGAAGAGCATGTTCTGCTCGGGGCTGTATTGATAGATCTTCTTTTTACCCAGTTCCTTGTAGTGGTCGGGCTGGTCGGGGCTGGTCTTCACCTCGGGGGCATACTGCATGGGGCCGTCCTTGGTGGCGGGCTGCATCGTGCCGTTGGGGCCGTCCTCATACATGATCTCGCTGTAGAGCGTGCGGCCATACAGCAGCGGGGTCTCGCCATACTGCTCACGGCTCAGGTACTTGGCCAGGGCAAAGGTGTTGTTGGGCGAGTTCTCGTCCAGCGGCGTGTTCTGCGAGCTGCGGATCAGGATCAGCGCATAGCAGCTGAAGCCGATGAAGATCACCAGGATGCACGACATGATGTTGGTGAACACGCGCACGGGCACCTTCTTGCAGAACTTGAACAGATAGACACACAGCGCGATGAACAGCGCCACGGGAATCAACATGCTATCGCCGATGAACAACATGCCGGACAGCAGGATCGCAATGGCAAAGGACACCTTGATGCGAATGTCACTCTTGTTGCTGTAGAGCTCCCACAGCGCCCAGGCCAGCACGGCCAGCAGCACGATGGCATAGACCAGCACGCCCGAGTTGAACGACATGCCCAGCGTGTTGACAAAGAACAGGTCAAACTTCTGTCCCCACTCCACAAAGCCCGGTTCCAGGCCGTAGAGGATCAGTCCCACGATCACAAACGACACCAGCAGCGTCAAGCACGAACCCTTCAACGTCGAGTCCTTGCCATGGGCACGGCACTGGCGGTAGTAGAAAATCAGCGCGATGGCGGGGATGCACAGCAGGTTGAGCAGGTGCACACCCAGCGACACGCCCAGCACATAGGCTATCAACACGATCCAGCGGTCGCTGCCAGGCTCGTCGGCACGGTTCTCCCACTTGAGGATCAGCCAGAATACCAGCGCAGTACAGAACGACGAGAAGGCATACACCTCGGCCTCGACAGCACTGTACCAGAAGGTATCGCTCCACGTGTAGGCCAGCGCACCACAGATGCCGCTACCCATCACCACCAGGTACTGGGACAGCGTCATCTTGTCCTCCTCACCGTCCTTGACGACGAGTTTCTTCACCAGGTGGGTGATGGACCAGAAGAGCAGTAATATCGTCAGCGCACTGAAGATCGCCGACATCGCGTTCACACACTTGGCAACAGCCATCACGTCGCCACCGGCAAACTTGCTGGCAAAGTTGGCGGCAAGGATAAAGATCGGGTTGCCGGGCGGGTGGCCGATTTCTGTCTTGTAACCTTGGGCGATAAATTCCGGGCAGTCCCAGAAGCTGGCCGTCGGCTCGATGGTCAGCAGGTAGGTCGCCGCTGCCACAATAAAGATGAGCCATCCCAGCGTGTTGTTGATGAGCTTGTACTTCTTCATCGTTAGTTCTGAAAAAATTTAATTGTATTTCGTTCTTCTTATATTCACTGCGTACTAAACGGCAAAATTACTCATAATCTTTTAAAACTCCCCCCATAATTCCCCGAAATTGACCAAATTTAACCACAATTTAGCTTCATTGCCACTTTTCACACGGGAGGACCTCAGCTGAACAATACTTTACTTGAGGGGAGGTGTTGGCTGTCTGCAACTTATTATCGTCCAACTCGAGCATAAGTCATTCGCTTGTTTTTGATTGGCCTTGCAGCCGGGAAATCAAAATAGTTTTTTTTGAATCCTTCTTGCTTTTTATGCTTGACAGGCGACGACCTGGGTATCTACCTTTGTGACATGTGGAGATAAATCGCGTTTTAACACCTCATTAACGTTTCCGCCCCAACTTTTTGATATTCCCACGACCTGCAAGGCATTAGCAATCAAACAACTACAAAAACGGCGTTCAACAGTTGCCAGTGCTTTTTGCCATAACTAGAGTGGACACTCGTGACTAATTGGAGGGCTGATTTTGGTTATTTGGGAAAATGTTTTTAACTTTGTGGCTTATTGAGAGTCTAATGGTTACATTTTGAGAGAAAGATTATTTTTTAGGAGGAGACGATTATGAAACGGATTAGATTATACATGACGGCGATGGTGCTGGCTCTGGCGGGCATCATGGCGACCCAGGCGGGCGCACAGGTGCTGCGCGACGCCGACTTCAACAGCATCGGACGCATCAACGGCAACGGCGTTGTCCGCAACGAGGCGGGACGGTCGATCGGCACGTTTGACGCCGACGGCACGGTCCGCGACAACACCGGGCAGTCCAGGGGCGTGATCAAGCAGCTGGAAATCTTTGACACGGCGGGCTCACGCATCGGCTACATCAACACCGACGGCACCGTGCGTGACGGCGAGAGCAACGTGCTGGGCTACATCAGCATCAACGACGGCAAGGTGACCAATGCCCAGAAGCAGACCATCGGCTTTGCCCGTGGCGTGCGGGTCGATTGGATCGCCTGCTACTACTTCTTCCGCCTGTTTGACAAGTAAACAACAATTGGCTATATCTTGTCTTCTTTTTAAAACCGACCGAAATTCATGAAGAGATTATTGATCTCGCTGACGATTGCGCTGGTTGCTGCGGGCAACGTTTTTGCCCAGCTGCCGCCCGACTCGGTGATTCGCCGCTATGCCGCCGGAATGCTCATGGTGGGCTTCAAGGGCGACAGCGTGACCGAGGACTGTGACGCGGCACGCTACGTGCGCGACTTGAAGGTAGGCGCCCTGGTCCTGTTTGACATCGACGTGACAGGCGATGCCACTCTGGGCTCGCGCAACATCACCAGCAAGGAGCGCTTGACGCGCATGACCTCGCAACTGCAAGCCTGGGCCGACTATCCCTTGCTCATCGCCACCGACCAGGAGGGCGGCAAGGTGGCACGGTTGAAACCGCAATACGGCTTCCTGCCCACGGTCACGGCCGAGTACCTGGGCACCACCGACAACGAGGACACGACGCGCTGCTATGCCGCACGGCTCTCCCGCGAGATGCGCGAGGCGGGCGTGAACGTCAACCTGGCGCCCGTGGTCGATGTGCTCAACCACGACTGTGCCGCCGTGGGGCACTACCTGCGCTGCTTCTCGACCGAGCCCACGGTCATCGCCCGCCATGCCGGCTGGTTCATCGACGAGAGCCACCGCCAGGGCGTGCTCTGCACCTTGAAGCACTTCCCCGGCCACGGCAATGCCATCGACGACTCCCACTTCGGCTTCGTTGACGTCACCCATGCCTGGACGTCCCGCGAGCTGGAACCCTTTGAGCTGCTCATCAATGCCGGACAGGCCGACCTGATCATGACGGCCCACCTGTTCAACCGCCAGATTGACGACGAGTACCCGGCTACCCTGTCGGCCAAGACCATCAACGGCCTGCTGCGGGGCAAGATGGGCTATGACGGCGTGGTCGTGACCGACGACCTGTACATGCAGGCCATCCGCAACCAGTACAGCATCCCCACGGCACTGGAACTGGCCATCAACGCGGGCGCCGACCTCATCTGCGTGGGCAACAACATCAGCACCGGCTTTGAGGCCGACCGGCCCTTCAAGCTGGTGGACATGATCGTCGCCGCGGTCAAGCAAGGGCGCATCTCCTGGGAGCGCATGGTGCAGTCCCATGCCCGCCTGCAGCGCCTGCAAGAAAAACTCAACCACTCAACGATTCAATAACTACAAGAAGATAGAAAAACTAACGATGAAACGCATCATTCTCATTGCCACGATTGCACTGCTGGCCTCCATGACCGTGATGGCCGGCGACAAGAACCCCAGACATCGCAGAATACCACGCCAGCACCACAAGGCTCCAGCAGCAGCCATGCAGATGCCGGCGGCCCTCAAGCCCGGCGACAAGATCGCCATCATCTCCCCGGCCAGCACGCCGGGCAACGACAATCCCGAGAAAGCCGCTGCCACGCTGCGCGCATGGGGATTTGAGCCCGTCATCGGCCAGCACGTGCTGGCCAAGAGCCACATGTATGCCGGCACCATCGAGGAGCGATGTGCCGACCTGCGCTGGGCACTCAACGACCCTGACATCAAGGCCATCGTGTGCACCCGCGGCGGCTATGGCGCTGCCATGCTGCTCGGCCCGATGACCCATCGGGACTTCAACCGCCATCCCAAGTGGATCGTGGGCTACAGCGACATCACCGCCCTGCACAGCGCGATGGTGTGCAGCGGCGTGATGAGCCTGCACGCCAACATGGGCGGTGCCCTGGGCAGCCGCGGCGCCAACGACAGCATCAACCTGATGCTGCGCGACGTGCTCACCGGCAAACTGCCCTCCTACACCGTGCCTGCCCACCCGCTCAACAAGCCCGGCACGGCACGCGGCATCGTCCTGGGCGGCAACATGGCCGTGTTTACCAACATCGGCGGCAGCCGCGACTGGGACTTCCTGGACCGCGACAACATCCGCGGCAAGGACATCATCCTGTTCTTTGAGGACGTCAGCGAGAGCATGGCCCGCGTCAACAGCATGTTGCAGGCCTTGAGGCTCAAGGGCGTGCTCAGCCACGTGAAGGGCATCATCGTGGGCCGCTTCACCGAGTATGAGCCCGGCAACGATTACTCCGACATGGCCGAGATGCTGGCCGAGACCCTGAACAAGTACAATATCCCCGTGTGCTACGACTTCCCCGCCAGCCACGACGAGAGCTGGAACTACCCCATCATCGAGGGGTGCCCCGCTGTGCTCGACGTCACTCCCCAGGGTGTCAAACTGACTTTTGAGAAATAATAGCTCCTTAGAGCCCCTAAGGTCCTTAAAGTCGTTCCAACCACATGACCAAGAAAGACAAACTGCTCATTCTCGCCATTGTGGCGGTGCTGGCACTGGTTGCGGCCCATGCGTTCCTGTCGGGGAACGTGCTGCGCGGCGGCAGCAAGGTCATCTCGCGTGTCGAGCTCAAGAATCTCGACCCCGCCAACAACGGCATCAACATCGAGGTGACCCAGCCCTGGTACAACCCCTACAAGGAACTGTCCTTCAACGTCGGTGAACCCGACCAACGCAACTTTGACCGCTTCGACGTGACACGCTGCCTGCTCCAGTGTGCCCAGGAGCTCGGCGAGCGCGACTTCTCGCGCATCTACCTGTGCAACAAGGGTGACAGGCTGTACTACATCACTGCAGCCGACTTCAAGCAGCTGGGCCAGCAGTACCAGACCGGCGAGACGCTGAACACGTTGAGCCTCTATGTGAAACTGCCCCAGGTCACCTATACCCTCAACGACAGCCTGGCCTTCCCGCCCCACGACGGCATGCTCAGCACCATCGCCGATGCCCAGGACTGGAACACCATGATGTCCAACCTGCTCAGGTAAGGAAACAACCAACTTACAACTTAAAACTTAAAACTTACAACTAAAGACTTAAACCAACTCCGCCGCCCGACTGTCATCATCGAGCGGCGGAGTTGCCCATAAGATAAAGATGGGTCTTCCTCAATTAGAACTTGAAGTCGATACCAGCACCGAATACCTTGTTGGTGCGGCTATAGGTGTCCTTGCCGGGCAGCGTGGTGTTGAAATAGTTCTCCTCGCTGCGGTCATAGTCCTTGTAGGTTGTCCAGAAGTAGCCCACGTTCAATTTCACCTTCTCGCTAAGGTTCACGGCACCACCGAATCCGATCGAGTAGCTGTCGCACGAGAACGAGGTGTGGGTCTGGTAGGCATCGCTCAAGCCGTAGTCGGTGTTCTGTGCACCGGCGCTCACGGTGAAGGTCTTGTTGATGTCCCACTCCACACCGGCCAGCACCTCGTGGGTGCCGTGGCGCAGGGCCTTCTGCTTGTCGTGAGCCATCTCGGCGTGCTTGTCGTCATAGTAGTGGTACTCGACTGTGGCGCGCAACTTCTTGGGGATGAACTCATAGCCCAGGGCAGCATAGAACACTGCCGGCAGATCGCTGGGCGTGTTCACGCCGTGCTTGTAATCATCCAGGGCAGCCTCAAATGCGGCAGGCTCGGCAACGGCAATCTTGGTGTCGTTCTCGATGTTCAAGTTGGTCTTGAACTCATACTTGGCTGCCAGCGTAAAGCCCTTCCACACCAGGTCCACGCCGATGATGGGGGTCACACCCCAACCCGTCTGGGAGCAATCCAGGTCAATGTTGGCCATCTCACCGTTCTGGTTCACCAGGCCGCTCAGGGTAGGAGCCAGGGCGGGATAAGTCATGGCAATCTGCTGCACAGTTGCTGCCATCTCGGGGGTGGGCATCACCTTGACGAAACCGCTGTAGTTGCCGTCAAAGTAGTTCATGCGGCCACCGGCATAAACACTCATCCAGTCCAGCACCTTGTAGGTAGCGCCCAACTGCAGGCCGTAGATGTACTGACGGCCTCTCATGGATGAGTTGATGTCATACTTGTCGGCCGCCAGGGGAAGCAGGTCAGCCACGCGGGGATCGGCCAGCACGGGGGCCACAAGAGGATTATCGGCCATGCTCTTCTTCAAGGCTGCTGTCTGAGCATAGAAGCCAGCCATGATGCTCGCGTCAAACACGGGCAGACCGTTGTCAAAGTTGCACTTGCCACCACCACCGGTGAAGCCGAAAAAGCCCGAGAACGTCCAGCGGTCCTTCTTGTAGGCACCGTAGAGCGATGGGATCACTGGAGCCGCGGCCTTGCCCTTGTACAGGCGGGTGTGGTCGGGCTCGGGGAAGAGGGCAAACGTGGTGAGAGCGTCGCGTGACTGAGTGGCGCTCTGGATATTGAGCGACAAGGTCCAGCCATCATGATCCATAAAGGCCAGACCGGCGGGATTGGTATAGACAGCGTCGATCTCGTGGCTGGCGCCACGGGCCATCATGCGCATGAAGGCGATGTGCTGGTTGGTGTTGTGGAGCAGACCACCGGCCATAGCCGACAGGCCGACGGTAACGAGAGAGAGGGCTAATGTCGTAATTCTTTTCATTGCTATCACATTAAATAATAAATATTAAACCTGAAGTGGAGGTTTTTTCCATTTTGGGCCACAAAATTACTGCTATCGCAACAAAAAGTGGGTAAAATGTCCAAAAAAATGGCATTTCTGCCCCATATCACCACATTGTTACACTTTTTAACAGTCCCAAACTGTTAAAAACTCAAGATTACAAGCCAAATTATTAGTAATTTTGTCATTCTTGAAACCCAACCACCTAAAAAGATCCTACCAGATGATTACGTCCACTGGATATGAAGAACTGAGGGATGTGATGGCCTACTTGGAGCAGGCCCCGTTTGACGTGACCCGCAAGTCGCTGTATTCGTCGGCCGAACTCTACGAGGGCTACTGCCCCGACGATGAGAGCAGCTATCAATCCTGCTATGACTACAAGATTTATCAGCGCTATTGCTCACTGGGGCAGCATGCCCGCAACGTGAAGGAACTGCTGGCACGCGCCCTGCACGACCACTGCATCCATGCGGCACTCGCCCGCTTTTTTAAGGAGTATGACCATCGCCGCTGCGTGGGCATCCTGGGCGGACATGCCCTGTCCAGGACCGACAAGATGTTCGGCGAGATAGCACTATTGTGCCAGCGGCTCACCCGTGAAGGCTTTGTCATGCTGAGCGGTGGCGGTCCCGGAGCCATGGAGGCGGCCCACCTGGGAGCCTGGATGGCCGAGCACACCCCCCAGGATCTGGCCGATGCCATCAAGTCCATGATGATTGCGCCATCCTATCGGGATGACGGCTGGTTGCGCACCGCATTCCAGGTCATGAAGCAATACCCCCAGAGCCGATATGTCAGCCTGGGCATCCCCACGTGGCTTTACGGGCACGAGCCTTCAACACCCTTTGCCACCCACATCGCCAAATTCTTTGAGAACAGCATCCGCGAGGACAACATCCTCACCCTGGCCTTTGGCGGCACCATCTATGCTCCGGGCAGCGCGGGCACCCTGCAAGAGATATTCCAGGAGGCTGTACAGGACCACTACCTGTCCTACGGCTTTGCCAGTCCCATGATCTTCCTGGGCAAGCGTTTCTGGACCAAGGAGATACCTGTCTATCCCCTGCTGGAGCACCTCATGAAAACAGGCAAATACAAGAACCTGCTGCTCACCCTCACCGACGACATCGACGAGGCCGTCGCCACCCTGCATCAATTCAGCCAGCAACACCCCCTCTAAGATTGGAGGGGCCGGGGGGACATTGATACCACAAGAGGTAGTGCTCTGAGTGCAAATCACTGAAATGCCTACTCGTATATTTTTATTGGTAGCGATATAGCGGTTGACCCTGCGTTGAAACGTCTCTACGGCCAAGTTTCGGGAAATTAAAAGAAAATTAAATTTTAAAATTAATTGATTTAATTTCCCGCCCGACAGGGCGGTTAATACCACTAATGGGCCAACATCTATATCATTGCCTTTTTATTCATCTAAAAACATTTTTAGTGTCTACTTTCAAGGCCTGGTGCCGATTCTACATTTTTCCCACGAAAAAACGTAGAATACTAACACTTATTCCCACGAAAAAATGTAGAAATAGCTGTTTATTCCATCAAAAAGATGTAATTTTGCGATAGAATAACACGAGAACAAGAAGAATCGATGAAAAGAGAACTATACAATACGTTAATAGAGTGGAAAAACAGTCCCAAGCGCAAGCCATTAATTCTAGAAGGAGCGCGGCAGGTTGGCAAGACGTGGCTATTAAAGGAGTTTGGACGCAATGAGTTTCATCATGTCATCTACATCAATTGTGCTGATGACAGTTTCGCAAAGAACTTATTCCTTCAGGACTTGAAACCCGCTCGCATCGTGCGAGACATAGAAGCCAGTAGTGGACAATCGGTGATTCCTGGGCAAACACTCATCATCTTTGACGAGATACAGGAAGCTCCACATGGCATCACAGCATTGAAATACTTCTGCGAGAATGCACCAGAATTACATGTTGCTGTTGCAGGCTCGTTGTTGGGCGTAGTACATCATCCCGGAGAATCCTACCCAGTGGGTAAAGTCGATACGCTTAGGCTATTTCCCATGTCGTTCAAGGAGTTTTTATGGGCTAGAGGCAGAGAAACGCTTGCTCAGATACTGTCAGGATGTGAGTGGGCGTCAATCGAGACGTTAAGAGTTTTGTGTGAGGACTTGCTCCGTCAATACTATTATGTGGGAGGCATGCCCGAGGTAGTATTAAACTGGACAACCAATGAAGACATACATACCGCGAGAAAAATCCAACAACAGATTATTGATTCCTACATCAACGATATATCCAAGCACGCAGGCCGAGAGGCGGAGCGCATCAGAATGGTGTGGAACAGCATCCCCGCTCAATTGGCCAAAGAGAACAAGAAATTCATCTATGGCGCCGTGAAAAAAGGCGGTCGTGCCAAGGACTTTGAAATTGCAATACAGTGGTTAGTCGATGCTGGGTTGATATATCAAGTGCATCAGTGCAAAAAACCAGAAATGCCCTTAAAATTCTATGAAGACTTTAACGCCTTCAAACTCTATATGCTTGATGTGGGTTTGCTTGGTGCTTTGAGTGGCGCTTCTCCTGCCCAAATGCTTGCCAGTAATAACGTTTTTAAGGAGTTCAAGGGCTCGTTCACCGAGAATTATGTTCTGCAAGAAATCAAGTCGCTGATGCCATCTATGAGCATTTATTATTTTGCTAAAGAGAAGTCCACTCAGGAAGTGGATTTTCTGGTGCAAACCTCCCAGCGTATAATACCTATTGAGGTAAAAGCCGAAGAGAACGTTAAAAGTAAGTCGTTGAGGCAATTCATTTCAATAGACCACGCCGACAAGCATTTGAAAGGGCTGCGATGCTCCATGCTTCCTTACAAGGATCAGGGATGGATGGAGAACATTCCACTTTATTGTATCCAAGGTTTTATCTCTCAAGAGTCACATTGAGGCAATAGTTGCTCAAGTCACATGCTACGATACATTTATTACCGGTGTTGTAAACATCACGAGAAAGGCAAGCGAGAGAACAAGATTGACCTGCAATGGAGTGGATTCTATAGTGGGTTGATCATTATACTCCTCATGCCTATAGGCCTTCTTCTCATGTCAATCCTGGATTATAATACTTTCACCTTGATTTTAGCAGGCCTGATTTACTTAGCCTTAACGCTTGCTGTTGAGCATCACATCAAGCGGACCTCAAAAAAGTATCGCCCGCCACAACGCTATAAGGCCCTCAATCAGATTTCCAGGACCACACTGGTATGGGCCATCATACTGCCACTGGAAATCATCTACATGATCTGCTCTATGATACTGACAATCAAGTTCCTTGTCATTCCCCTGCACCTCGACGGGCTGCTGGCCAGATGGATAATGGCCATACTCTGAATATCACACAAGGACAGAAATAAATCGAGTAGGTCGGGAAACGAAAGTTTTCTGACCTACTTTCGTTTCCTTTCCTCTCACACCACCGTACGTGCCGTTCGGCATACGGCGGTTCATAAGTGTGCGTGCAG
>JAFTFA010000123.1 GCA_017449785.1 Muribaculaceae bacterium
AGACGGTCAAGGAGGTCGTGCAGGAAGGCGTGCAGCACGTGGTGGACACGTTGAAGGAGTTTGAGGAAATCAACCTCAAGTTCGGCATGCCCGAGTACTACGAGGATCCCGAGAAGATGGACAAGCTCTTTGCCCGTCAAGCCGAGTTGCAGGACATCATCGACGCGACCGATGCCTGGAACCTGGACAGCCGCCTGGAGCGTGCAATGGACGCCCTGCGCTGCCCCGAGGGTGACCAGCTGACCGAGCACCTGAGCGGCGGTGAGCGCCGCCGCGTGGCCCTGTGCCGCCTGCTGTTGCAGAAACCCGACGTCCTGCTGCTCGATGAGCCCACCAACCACCTCGATGCCGAGTCCATCGACTGGCTGGAACAGCACTTGCAGCAATATGAGGGTACGGTCATCGCCGTGACCCACGACCGCTACTTCCTCGATCATGTGGCCGGATGGATCCTCGAGCTGGACCGCGGCGAGGGCATTCCCTGGAAAGGCAATTACAGCAGCTGGCTGGAGCAGAAGACCCAGCGACTGGCCATGGAGGAAAAGACCGAGAGCAAGCGCCAGAAGACCCTGCAGCGTGAGCTGGAATGGGTGCGCATGGCTCCCAAGGCCCGCCAGGCCAAGGGTAAAGCCCGTCTGAACAGTTACGACAAACTGTTGAACGAGACGGTCAAGGAGAAGGAGGAGAAGCTCGAGATCTTCATCCCCAACGGCCCCCGTCTGGGCAACAAGGTCATCGAGGCCCAGCATGTGGCCAAGGCCTTCGGCGACAAGTTGTTGTTCGATGACCTGAACTTCATGTTGCCGCCCAACGGCATCGTGGGCGTCATCGGTCCCAACGGTGCGGGCAAGACGACGCTATTCCGCCTCATCATGGGCCTGGAGAAGCCCGACAGCGGCACCTTTGAGGTCGGCGAGACGGTCAAGGCGGTCTATGTCGATCAGCAACACACGAGCATCGACCCCGAGAAGTCGGTCTATGAGGTCATCTCGGGCGGCGTGGAACTGCTGCGCATGGGCGGCCGCGACGTGAACGCCCGCGCCTACTTGTCACGCTTCAACTTCAGCGGCGTCGATCAGCAGAAGAAGTGCGGCGTTCTCTCGGGCGGTGAGCGCAACCGCCTGCAACTGGCCTTGGCGCTCAAGGAGGAGGGCAACGTCCTGTTGCTCGATGAGCCCACCAACGACATCGACGTCAACACCCTGCGCGCCCTGGAGGAAGGTCTGGAGGACTTCGCCGGTTGTGCCGTGGTCATCAGCCACGACCGCTGGTTCCTGGACCGCATCTGCACCCACATCCTGGCCTTCGAGGGCAACAGCAACGTGTTCTTCTTTGAGGGCAGCTACAGCGAGTATGAGCAAAACAAGTTGAAGCGCCTGGGCAAGGAAGAGCCCACCCGCGTGCGCTACCGCAAACTCACCGACTAGTAAAACAGCCTTCACACCCTCTCCCTCTCAAAAAAAACAAGACCCAACCCACTAACAACTTACAACTTACAACTAAAAACTTAAAACTCAAACATATGAAACATCTGGTATTAATCATCCTGGCTCTGGCCATAGTGTCATGCACTGGACGATGGCAGCCCGGCGATGCCATCAACAATGGCCATGACTACCTGTGCAATGCGGGCATCTGTGACGATTCATTGATGCTGACTGCCGACGAGTTCCGCTACGACAACGACGGCGAGGCACTACCCCACCGCATCCTGGACTTGGCCACCTGCCAGGCCATCGGACTCGACAAGGTGATGCACGTGGACACCAACACCACCATCGTGCGCGTGTGGAACGTGCGCGACTACAAGGACAAGGGCATCACTCTGCTCATGGGACAGACCTCCTATAGCGACACACGCACCTGCTGGCTGGCGACCTACGGCAAGGACGGCATGATCGACTTCATGCGTCTGGGCGAGTGCGGCGGCATGAACCTGTCCTACTGGGATGACGTCGATGAGCACACCCGCAACGTGGGCATCGACTCGATGCGCATGGTCATGCCCAAGGGATTGGACAAACCCATCAACGTGAGCCGTTGGGTTTCCTATAACGTGCAGCGCGATGGCGTGGACACCGATTCTACCCTGTGGTTTATCGATAACGAGCTGCCCGTCACCATCGGTGGCGACGGCCGCTTTGCCATCGGCAAGATCGGCACCGTCTATAGTACCGACACCACCCTGCTCACCCCCTACTGGCGCTACAAGCGTCAGCTCGAGGTCATGGCATGGACTCCGTTGAGCGATACCACCTTCTGTGACAAGGTAGAAGCCCTGCTCGACGAGGCCGAGGGCCACATCACCGAGCCCGCCCAGCTGCTGGGTGACTTCCACACGCTGGTGATGGGGCGACTGTACTGCGACACCCAGGGCGTGATGCAATGGTGCCTTGACCACCCCGACGCGCAACTCACCCGCGGCCTGGTCAAGATCATCAAGGAAGTCAGCCCCGAGTGGACCCTCAACGAGTTCAAGAAAATCAAGGACCCGCAGATTCTCGCCCGCAGCAAGCAACTGGTAGGTCTCAAGTAGGTCAAGAACAGCGATAAAGTCAAGAAAGACAACCGCATCTGATTCATTGTCAATCAAATGCCGGTCGTCCTTCTTGACTTTTGGATTCCTCTAGAACAGGTTGCGGTCGGGGTTAGTGAAGTCTGGAACCTCGGGCAACTCGGGTGCAGGCAGGGTTTTGGGCCTGATGATCACGCCGTCGCCATACATGCAGTGATAGCCATAGCCCGCCGTCTGCTGGATGTTGACAATGGCGTTACAGCCGATGGCTTCGGCCTTCTTGATCAGTTGCTTGATCTTTCCTTCCTCTCCCTTGAAGGCCGAACTGTCCTGGATGATTCCCCGCGTCTCGACAATCTCATAGCCGGGAATCTCTCTCAATGTCGTAATAAACCGTCTCTCTATCATAACTATTATTATTGATTATCTATACATTGTCGCCTTCGGGTCACCCCAATTCATTAGTGCCATGCAAAAATAACAAAAAATGCTGATCATCTTAAGAGCGGCGGTTTAAATAATCAGCATCGCTTGACCAGCATGAGGACAAGGGCTACACGTCGGCAGCGTGGAACAGCGAGACGATGGTCTGCCACAAGAGGGTGAGCATGACGGCACCCATCGTGACATGATAGAGCACGTCGCGCACGGTGACGGCACCCCAGTCCTGGCCGCGCCACAGCATCAGCCAGCAGACGGCACACACGACCAGTGCGATGGCATAGACGACAGTCGTCGCCCACGAGCCGCGGGGTCGTTTCTCGGGCAGCTTGTTGAGCACGCGGCGGGTAAACCAGGGGTTCTCTCCCGGGTCATGGGCACCCTGCTTGAGCACCTGTGCCATTTTCTTATCTTCAATATCGTTCATATCGCTTGATTTTACATGATCATCTCACAACCAACTATTAACTATTCTCTATTAACTATTAACTCTTAACTCCCAATGACTTGCTTCATCTTGCCCTTGGCGCGGTAGATCAAGGATTTGACCGAGCCTTCAGGCATCTGCATGATCTTGGCTACCTGTTTCAATGGTTGGTCCTCGATGTAGAACAGGGTGACTGCCACCCGCTCGTTGTCGCCCAACTCGGCCAGCGCCCGACGCACGGTCATTGACGCGTCGATGGCATCGCTGGCGGCCGTGCTGCCCTCGGCTAGTCGGGTGATGTCATCGACGTGCTCCTCCTGGTGACGGCGCACGTGATTATAAAACTCGTTGTAGGCGATGCGGTACAGCCAGGTGCCGAAAGAGGACAGCCCCTTGAAACTGCGGATTCCCACGTATGCCTTGATGAACGTCTCCTGCGCCAGGTCGTCGGTGAGCATCTCGTCGCCCGTGGTCAGGTTCAACAGGAACCGGCGCACGCGCGGCTGATAGGCCTCGACGAGCCTGCCGAATGCGTCCCGGTTGTCGGCCAGGGCGCATTGTGACAGCAGTCTTATTTCATCAAGTTTGGAAAGCATCGTTTATCTCCTACACGTCTCACACCAAGACACTTAACTGTCAAGATTTGTTATTCAATAGGGTTGATAGGGCGTGTTGTCGTCATCAGCCTTATAGTCCTCGTCAAAGGGCGGCGGCACTGGGATACCTTCTCGCATGGGCTCACGGGGCGGCATCTGTTGGCTGCGTTTCCAGGCCTGCTGCAGCGACTTCTGCTCCTTGTAGAGGATAAATCCCTTGCACACTCCCACGAGGATCAAGGCCAGCCCGATGGGCCAGAACGGATTTCTAAGATCGCCAACGGCAATACCAAACAGGAAGAACACTGCACCCCAGCCGATCCACTTGACGGCAGGCATCAAGGCGCGCCAGTTGACCATATCGGTCATCACGATGGGATTACCGGCCGTCTGTCCCTGGATGGGTGTACCCACCGGCACCTCACCCGACTGCTGGGCCGATGCACCGTTCACCACGGGCGGGGCCTGCACCACGGGCTGTTGCACATAGATGGCACTGCGCTTCACGTCATTCAACGAGAGTTCATTCAGGGGGTAATTGTTCTCGATGGCCTTCTCGATGACGCGGTACTTGTTGCGACGGTTTAGGAAGCGGAACAGCAGCACCAGGGCCACCAGGGCCAGCAAACAGACAGAACCGCTGATGGTCATCTGCTTGACCACACTGGCCCACTGGTTGCTGATATCCTTGATATCCTCGGGGGAGAGTTCACCCTCGTTGCCACCGATTCTCACCGAGGTGCCATTTCCGGCAGTCAAGGTGTCGTCCAGGGCGCGATTGATTTTGTCACGCACCTTATCCATGGGCAGGCCGCTCACGGTGACCGATTCCTCGCCGTCGGTAACGACCATCGTGTCGCCCTTGAACTCAACGTTAGCCTTGCTCTTGGCTGGAGTAGCCTTGATAACGGGGCCGGCAGTTGCGGCGGTTGTCACCGTCAGCATCATCACCAATATCAGAATTGCTTTTTTCATTATTTCATTATTTTTAGTTGTTAATGTTTCTTGTCTCTCGGCGGCACTTGTTCACCGCTTTCATGCATTAGACGCGCTACATGATTAAAAAAGTTGCACAAAGATGAAAAAAATTTCTGGAAAAACCTCTAAATTTGTGGCAGATAACCAATGAGCGATTACTTCACCCTCTAAAAAACGACCATTATGACAAAAAAAATGATCCTGATGCTGCTCGTCGTCCTGGCTGTGACAGCAGGCAACAGCACCCGCGCCGCCGAGGCCCAGAAACGCGAAATGCGTGCCGCATGGCTCGCCACCGTCTATTGCATCGACTGGCCCTCGACCCAGAACAATGCCACGGCCCAGAAAGCCGAACTCGTCAACTATCTGGACCAATTGCAGGCCCAGCATTTCAATGCCATCTACTTCCAGGTGCGCACGATGTGCGACGCCTTGTATCAATCCAGCTATGAACCCTGGTCGAGCTACCTGACGGGCACCCGCGGCAAGAATCCGGGCTACGACCCGCTGGAGTATGCCGTCGAGCAATGCCACGCCCGCGGCATCCAGTGCCACGCCTGGGTCAATCCCTACCGCTGGAGCACGGGGTCCAACTGGAAT
Organism: Muribaculaceae bacterium; assembly: GCA_017449785.1. GTDB lineage: Bacteria > Bacteroidota > Bacteroidia > Bacteroidales > Muribaculaceae > Sodaliphilus. The sequence goes on from JAFTFA010000123.1 coordinate 5,558, forward strand.
ACAACCCAGGATCAGGAATTGAAGAACTCGGGAATGCTGCTCTCCTACAGTGACGGCTCCACGACCTATACCATCCTCAATCCCGGCCTGCCCGAGACGCGCGAGCGCATCGTCAACGTCATCCGCGAGATCATCACCAACTATGACGTGGACGGTGTCGTGTTTGACGACTACTTCTATCCCAACGGCATCCCCGCCAACAGCAGCGCCCAGGACTATGACCTGTGGAATGATTCCGACGTGGACATGACCTTTGCCGACTGGCGACGCAACAACGTCAACATGATGGTGGCCGATGTCTATGACATGATCCAGGAGGTGAAGCCCGAGGTGCGCTTCGGCATCAGCCCCGCCGGTGTGGCTGGCACGCGCAGCACGTCGGCCGCACAACATGGCGTCACGCCATGCCCCAAGGGCAGCGACTGGCAGTACAACGGCATCTTCAGCGACCCGCTGGCCTGGCTGGAGCAGGGCACCATCGACTACATCTCGCCCCAGATCTACTGGAAGACCAACCATTCGACCAATCCTTTCGGCCCCTTGACCCAGTGGTGGAGCTATGTGGCCGACCACTTTGGCCGTCACCACTATGCGAGCCACAGCATCTCGTTCTTTGACTCGAGCAACACGACCAGCGATTGGGCCGAGGTTGTCAACCAGATCAACTATTCCCGCCAATATAGCCAAGACAACGCCCCGGGCGCGGTGCTCTACTCGGCACGTTACATCAACGGCCCCAGGAAGACGGGGTTGGGCAACTACCTGCTGTCCAACGTCTTCCAGCACCCGGCCATCATTCCGGCCGTGACGTGGAAGACGGCTCCGGGCTATGCAGCGCCCACGGGGCTGGAACTGAGCGGTGCCACACTCTCCTGGAATGCCCAGGCGGGCACCCTGGTGAAGTACTCGGTCTATGCCATTCCGGCCGGGGTGTCGGTCGATGATGCTTCCAGCGCGGTCTATGGCGGCATCAGGAGCGACTACATGCTGGGCGTGACCTACAGCCCTGCCTACACGCTGCCTAGCGACTTCCAGAGCGGCTACTGGTATGCCGTGTGCGTCATCGACGGCTACGGCAACGAGAGCGCACCGGCCTATCTGGGCGTGAATATCGACCCCGTGGATCCCGACCAGCCCACCCCTGTCACCTATGACATCGAGAAGGTGTGGGAAATCAGCGACCTCAGTTTCCTCTCGACAAGCGATGCCCGGCAGGGTTTCGGCATGAACGGCAAGTTCTACATCAACGACAAGAAACAGGCCATCATCTATGAGGTGGACCGCAATGGCTTGACGGGAACGACGTTCCAGGGCGGCACCAACTGCGGCTTGACACGCGACGAGGCGGGCAACCTGGTGGTGAGCAACGCCGTTTTCCCCAATGCCTGGACGAGCAGCCCCCAGATCAAGGTCATCGACCCGGCCACGGGCGACGTTGCCACCCACACGCTACCCGCCAGCGTCATTGACTTCGGGCGCAGCGACAACCTGGGCTTCGCCCGCGGCAACCTGCTCGAGGACGGCGAACTCTACCTCGTGGGGGCCAACAGCGGCACTGGCATCAGCCGCATCGCCATCAGCGGCGGCGACGTGGACAGTGACAACACCTATCTCGCCTACTGCGACGGCGTCACGGCCAGCAACACGACGGTACTCAACTACTATACCGACCTCAATGGCGAGCCTGCCGTGCTCTACGTCACCCGCAATGCCTCGCCGGTCAAGATGACCCTTGACGGCGACAACTTCATCGGCACGCCCGTCGCCCTGCCCGGCAAGGGCGCATGCAACGGTGCCTTCCCCTTCATCTGGGACGGCAAGGAACTGGTGGTTTATCCCACGCTGGAGAATTACCGGGATGGCTTTGCCGTGTCGGCGATCAATGCCGCCCAGCCTCTCGTGAACGTTCCCCAAACGGTAACCGTCAATGCCAACGATCACACCAACAACTGGCTCAATGCCGAGGTCGTCGATTCCCGCCATGTGACTATCTACCAGTACTATCCCGGCGGACACATCACCGTCTGGCTACTGACCAAGAACGGCGGCATCCTGCGCGGCGACGTGAACGATGACGGCCAGGTCAACATCAGCGACGTTACCGCCCTGATCAACTATCTGCTGAGCGGCAACGCCGACGGCGTCAACGTCGCCAATGCCGACTGCAACCAGGACACCTTGACCAACATCAGCGACGTCACCGCCCTGATCAACCGCCTCCTCACCGGCACCTGGCCCGAGTAAGTCCCGACCGCAAGTGCCCCCAAGAGGCAGAACACCATCACGCCCCATGCTTGCACCGCCATTGTCAAGCATGGGTGTGTTTTTCTGTGTTCTGGGAATAATATGGTCAACAATTAGACCATTTTCGGCAGCACTTCGGCAAATTAAGTGAACTTTTTTGCGCTCGATTGGCACAAAATTTTGGATAAACAAATAATTTGTTATACCTTTGCGAAATAAAACCATGGTTAAATTAACCACCATTTAATTTCACGAATTATGCTGAAGAATTTTTATAATAGGGAACGAGAGTTGAATCAACTCATGGCTTCATTACAATACGCCCAGCAACGTCACTCGACAATGACGGTCTTGACTGGCCGTCGGCGCATCGGCAAGACTATGCTGGGACAAGTACTGCTTAAAAACCATGAGGGCGTCTATCTGTTTGTCGGCCGCAAGAGCGAAACGCTGCTTTGTGAAGAGTTTGAAGCCGCAATCCGTTCTGTACTTCCAGATTTCCCGACAGGCCAGCGTCGCTTTCCCGATATATTTCAATCCCTGCTTATAGCATCCAGGGAGAAACCCATCACCGTGTTTATCGATGAGTTTCAAGACTTTGAATACGTCAATTCTTCCATATTCAGCGACATTCAGAACTTGTGGGACGGCTACAAGGACGAAACTCACATCAATCTTGTGCTCAGTGGTTCGGTCTACACGATGATGAATAAGATATTTCGCGATGCCCATGAGCCGCTGTTCGGACGCGCCGATAGCAACATGCAGCTCAAGCCGTTCTCCACCACGGTCATCAAGGAAATGCTACATGATGCCAAACCCGACTACAACAACGATGATCTACTGGCTTTATATACCTACACGGGCGGAATTCCCAAGTACATGCAACTACTGCTGGAACATGGCTGCGACTGCAAGGACGCCATCATCCATCATGTCACTGAAGAAAACTCACTCTTCATCGAGGAAGGGCGGTATATGCTCATTCAGGAGTTTGGCAAGCACTACGAGACCTATTTCACGATTCTAAGCCTAATCGCTACAGGTGAGTTCACCCAGGCCAACATTCAAGCGAGAATGGGAACCACCCAAAACATCGGCGGCTTCTTGAAGAGACTGGAAGAGGATTATGACCTGATTGCCAAGAAACGCCCCATCAGGGCCAAGCCTGCATCACAAACGGTAAGATATGAAATAAAGGATATTTTCTTGAAATTTTGGTTCCGGTACATGGAGAAGTATCGCAGTCTTATCGAGATAGGCAACTATGAGCAACTATACAAGATTGTTCACGATGATTATAACACATTCTCGGTGCTGATTATGGAATGCTGGTTCCAGGCAAAACTCCAAGAAAGTCAACAGTTTGTCGAGATTGGCGGCTGGTGGCTTCCCGACCAAAAGATGGAAATTGACATCGTTACAGTTGACCCTGCAGGCAATGTCACCGCCCACGAGGTGAAGCGGCAACGCTCGCGTTATAAAGCAGCCAAGTTGCAGGAGAAATGCGATGTCATGCAAGCCAAGATATTTAAAGGGCATGATATTACCCTTTCTTGCCTTTCAATAGATGACATGTAAAGAATAAGGTTGGCACGTTTTTTCGATAGTTTCGGCAACGCATCGGCAAATTAAGTGAACTTTTTTGCGCTCGATTGGCACAAAATTTGCCAATATGAGTTTTGCATAGTAATTTTGTAGGTTGAATTTACATCTTATAATTAAACAAGAATGAAGATTATCAGCAAGGTCAATGAGTTGCGCGAGGCTGTTCAGGCCTTTCGCCAGGCAGGTAAGTCGGTAGGTCTCGTGCCCACGATGGGTGCCCTGCACGAGGGTCACAAGTCGCTCGTCGAGCGTGCCCGCCGCGAGAATGACGCCGTCGTAGTGAGCGTATTTCTCAACCCCACTCAATTTAATAACAAGGAAGACTTGCGCACCTATCCCCGCACCGCCGAGCGTGATGCCGCGATGCTGGAGAGCTGTGGCGTGGACATCGCCTTCATGCCCACCGTCGAGGATATCTATCCCGAGCCCGACACCCGCGTGTTTGACCTCGGACCCGTCCAGCAGGTGATGGAGGGTGCCATGCGTCCCGGCCACTTCAACGGCGTGTGCCAGATCGTGAGCAAGTTATTCTCCTTTGTCACGCCCGATCGCGCCTACTTCGGCGAGAAAGACTTCCAGCAGATTGCTGTTATCCGCGCGATGATCAAGCAGCTGGACTTCGACATCGAGATTGTGCAGTGTCCCTGCATCCGTGAGGACGACGGCCTGGCCAAGAGCAGCCGCAACGTGCGCCTCACTCCCGAGGTGCGCAAGGTCGCTCCCCAGATCTATGCCACCCTCAAGCGCAGCCTCGAGTTCGCCAAGGACCACACCATCGAGCAGACCCACGACTGGGTAGTGGCCACCATCAACGCCTGGCCCGAGATGGAGGTGGAATATTTCTCGATCTGTGACGGCATCACGCTGCAACCCGTGCAGGCCTGGGACGAGAGCGACTACATCGTGGGCTGCATCACCGTCTATTGCGGCGACGTGCGCGAGATCGACAACATCACCTACAAGAAACTTTAGTCATCCCAACGTTAGTTTTTTTATCGTAATGAAAACTTACAACTTACAACTTAAAACTTACAACTTACAACTCAGACCATGTACATCCAAGTCATGAAATCCAAGATTCACCGCGTGACGGTCACCGATGCCAACCTGAACTACATCGGCAGCATCACCATCGACCAGGACCTGATGGATGCCGCCGGCATCATCGAGGGCGAGCGCGTGTATATCGTTGACGTCAACAACGGTGAGAGACTGGACACATATGCCATCGCCGGTGAGCGCGGTAAGGGCACCATCTGCCTCAATGGCGCAGCGGCCCGCAAGGTCGAGGTGGGAGACATCGTCATCATCATGGCCTATGCCATCGTCACCCCCGAGGAGGGGCGCGAGTTCAAGCCGTCGATCGTCTTCCCCGACACCAAGACCAACCGCTTGATCCCGAAGAAGAAATAATAGATTTTAACACTTCCGCCCCACCCTGCGAAGTTAATGACGAAATCATAAAAACCTCAATCACAATATGTTTGATAATTTATCTGAGAAACTTGAACGGTCATTCAAGGTCCTGAAAGGACAAGGCCGCATTACCGAAATCAACGTTGCATCGACCCTCAAGGAGGTGCGCCGTGCGCTGGTTGACGCCGATGTCAGCTATCCCGTTGCCAAGAAGTTTGTCGATGATGTCAAGGCCAAGGCTCTGGGCCAGAACGTCATCAATGCCGTGAACCCCAGCCAGCTGATGGTCAAGATCGTCCACGACGAGTTGGCCGCGCTGATGGGTGGCGAGGAATCGACCTTCAGCATCGAGGGCAATCCTGCCATTATCCTGATGTCGGGTCTGCAAGGTTCTGGTAAAACCACCTTCACCGGCAAGCTGGCCAACCGCCTCAAGACCGGTAAGGAAAAGCGCAAACCGCTGCTGGTCGCCTGTGACGTCTACCGTCCCGCCGCCATCGAGCAGTTGAAGACCATCGCCCAGCAGATCGACGTGCCCGTATATAGCGAGCCCGACAGCAAGGATCCCGTGCGCATCGCCCTCAACGCCATCGAGCACGCCAAGAGCAACGGCTATGACCTGGTAATTGTCGATACCGCCGGCCGCCTGGCCGTCGATGAGGCCATGATGGTCGAGATCAAGGCCATCAAGGATGCCATCCACCCCAACGAGACATTGTTTGTTGTGGACTCGATGACGGGTCAGGATGCCGTGAACACGGCCAAGGCCTTCAACGAGCGCCTCGACTTTGACGGCGTCGTGCTCACCAAGCTCGACGGTGACACCCGCGGCGGTGCTGCCTTGTCGATCCGTGCCGTCGTCGATAAGCCCATCAAGTTTGTCGGTATTGGCGAGAAGATGACCGACCTGGACCCCTTCCGCCCCAAGGGTATGGCCGACCGCATCCTGGGCATGGGCGACATCGTGTCGTTTGTGGACCGCATGCAGCAGCAGTATGACGAGGAAGAGGCCGAGAAGCTTGAGAAGAAGATCAAGCAGAACAAGTTTGACTTCGACGACTTCATGAAACAGATCAAGCAGATCAAGAAGATGGGTAACCTCAAGAGCCTGGCATCGATGATTCCCGGCGTCGGCAAGGCCATCAAGGACATCGACATCCCCGACGACGCCTTCAAGGGCGTGGAAGCCATCATCGGCTCGATGACCCCGCAGGAGCGCTCCAACCCCGACATCATTGACGCCAGCCGCCGCAAGCGCATTGCCAAGGGCAGCGGCACCAGTGTCGAGGAGGTCAACCGTCTGTTGAAGCAATTCCTGTCGATGCGCAAGGTGATGCACCAGGTATCGACCAATCCCATGCAGATGATGCGCGCAGCCAAGGCCAACGCCAAGGCCCAGAAGCGCGGTTTATAATAGCAGTCAATCACACGTGGAACTAGCCTCACGCTAAGGCGCAAAGGCGCCTTGATCATCATCTCGGCGACTTGGCGACCTAGCGTGAGGATTCTTATCATTATAAGTAACAGATGAAACTTCTCTCCATATTGATGCTGTCGGTCGTGTCGTTGCTCCAGAGCAACCACACGGTCAACTTGACGTTTGTCGGCGACGCGATGCAGCATGCGCCCCAGATTGCCGCTGCCCAGCAGGCCGACGGCACCTATGACTACAGCCCATGCTTCGAGTTTATCAAGGACGACATCGTGTGGGCCGATCTGGCGGTAGTCAATCTGGAGTGCCCACTTGGCGGCAAGCCCTACACGGGCTATCCGTGCTTCAGTGCCCCCGACAGTTACGCCAGGACGCTCCGTGACGTGGGCTTCGACCTGTTTCTCACGGCCAACAACCACTGTCTGGACCGCCGTGACAAGGGCCTGGTGCGCACCTGCAAGGCACTGGACTCCCTGGGCATCGCCCACATCGGCACCTACCGCAACCAGCAGGAACGTGAGCGCCGCATCCCCCACATGGTCAATGTCAAGGGCATGAAGATTGCCTTCCTGGACTACACCTATGGCACCAACGGCATACCCATCCAGGGTGATGTCATCGTGGATTTCATTGACCAGCAGCAGATTGCCGACGACATCGCACTCGCACGCGAGCGCGGGGCACACGCCATCTGCGTCAACCTGCACTGGGGCATCGAGTACACCCTCAAGCCCGTTGCCTCACAGCGCACCCTGGCCGACTGGCTTGTCACCCAGGGCGTTGACCTCATCATCGGCGGGCATCCCCATGTGGTCGAGCCCATGGAAGTGAGATACAGCAAGGAATATGATAAAAACGTGTTGCTGGTCTATAGCATGGGCAACTTCATCAGCAACCAGAGCGACATCGACACCCGTGGCGGCGCCATGGTCAAGGTCTCGTTGAGGATGGAGGGCAACCATGCCGTCATCGACAACCCTCGCTACAAGCTCTTCTTTGTCCAGAAGCCTGTCGCCCGCGGCGAGAACTACGTCCTTATCCCCGAGGCCCGTCCCGACCTGCTGCGCGCCGACAGTCGCGGCGAGTTCAACCGCTTCATGCAACGCACCCACAACCTGATCACCAGCCACAACCACGACGTCCCCTGCGAGCAGTAACGGAATCATCCACCTCCACTGGATACAATATAACAATTGAATCACCTGATAACTCGGATTAATCAGGTGATTCAATTGTTTGAGTCCCACAAGGATGCAGTGCATCTTGAAAGAGCGCTGGTGACCGGTTTACCAGGTGCCGCTCAGCAGGTAGTTGATGAGGGCCGTAACGTCCGAGATGTTGACGCCGTCCTCGCTCAAGTTGCAGTTGGCTGCCTCGACATCAACACTTGCGGCATCGCCATTGAGCAGATAATTGATCAATGCCGTAACATCAGCGATGGTGACATAGCTGTCCTTGTTCACATCACCGCGCAGGCTGGTCGGGCCTCCCTCGGTGTAACTGTACTCGATGCGAGTCACGGGCAGAGCCACATTGGTGCCGCAGCCCAGCGTAGAGGTAGCGTTAGGGAAGTCAGTGCCCAGTGCGAAGTCCAGGAAGCTGGTCGTGTTGTCGGTATAAGTCATTGCCCTGCCACCGATGCCCGAGGTATAGAACGGAGCATAGTCAGAGCCCATGGTGCAATTATAGTCGTCCTCGGCATCAAAGACAATCGTCACGAGCAGGCTTTTGCCAGGAGTCATCGCAAATGGGGTTGACATCGTCAACGGGATACTCACCTCAACATCTTCGCCATAGTTGTTGAGCATCTCGATATAGTAGCTCCCTTCCAGAGCCAGGTTGTCGAAGTTGAAGAACTGCTTGATGCCATCTTCATTGACAGCAAATTCCTCGGCGTCGGTTTCTTGAAGGTAAACCTTCATGTTGCGGGAAATCTCCTCAAATGACTCACAATAGAACTTGAATTTCAGATTCCTGATCTTCACGTTTTGCTTTCCATTCAGGTCAGCAAGCAGATCGGGCGTGTACAACATCTGCACACCCGTGTGGGCCAGATAGAAGTTGGTTGGAGCCATGTCAAAGTAGGATCCATTGTAGAACTCGGTTGCACCAGTGTAGTCGCCCACCTCGATAACACCAGTCTTCACTTGCTGTGCACCAGCACTCATACAGATTGTAGCAACGGCTACCAGTAACAAAGTCAGTTTTTTCATACGCACTTTTTTTAATTATATAACATAATACTAATAAATCCATCGCAAAATTAATAAAAAACATTTTTGGGGCTGCAAGAAAAAAGACAAAAAAGGACACAATGCAACATGCACCATGTCCTTTTTTATCCTTGTGAGTCAATTGTCTTGTCAAGAGAGGTATTGCTTGACGTCGATGGCGGCGCGGCAGCCCGAGGCTGCGGCAACGATGGCCTGGCGGTAGTGGGGATCGGCCACGTCACCGGCGGCAAAGACACCCTCGACGTTGGTCATCGTGTCATGGCCCGTCAGTTTGATGTAACCCTGCTCATCAAGGTCGATCTGGCCACCCAGGAACTCGGTGTTGGGCCTGTGGCCGATGGCCAGGAAGAAGCCGTCGATGGCGATGTCAAACAGTTCCTCCTTGTCAGTGCCCTTGAAGCGCACCAGGTGAGCGCCTTCCACGCCGTTCTCGCCAAAGAGGCCCACGGTGTTGGTGTTGAACAGAATCTCGATCTTCTCATTCTCCTTGACGCGCTGCTGCATGGCCTCGCTGGCACGCAGGTAGTCCTTGCGCACGATCAGGTAGACCTTGCTGGCCAGGTGGCTCAGGTAGTCGGCCTCCTCACAGGCGGTGTCACCTCCACCCACCACGGCAACGACCTTCTTGCGGTAGAAAAAGCCGTCACAAGTCGCACAGGCCGACACGCCCTGACCTGCATACTTCGTCTCGTCGGGCAGGCCCAGGTACTTGGCCGTGGCACCCGTGGCCACGATGATGGTGTCGGCAGTCATCTGCTCACCGCCGTCCAGGGTGACGAGGAACGGGCGCTGGCTCATGTCGATGCTGGACACGAGGCCCGACTTCATCTTGGCGCCCAGGTTCACGGCCTGCTGACGCATGTTGTCCATGAGCTGGAAACCGTCGATGCCCTCGGGGAAGCCAGGGAAATTCTCTATAGTAGTTGTCTGGGTCAACTGGCCGCCCACCTGCAAGCCCTCAATGAGCAGGCAGTCGATGGCCGAGCGCACCAGGTAAATCGCTGCAGTATATCCGGCAGGGCCGGAGCCTATGATCAATGATTGAGTATGTGTCATGTTGGTTGGTTGTTTGGTTATTTGGTTATTGTTATGTGGACCGTGGCTGAGCCACGGTTTACTAGACAAGGCTAGCTAGTTATCTCATTTTATCACCTCGTCTAGGTAGTCGTAGAAGGCCGGATCCTCGCCGACGATGACCTTGGCCACATTGCCCTTGGGGTCAACGACAACCTTGGTGGGGAAGCCGCGCACGCCGTACAGTCCCAGCGGATTACCATCCTCGACCTCCATGTCGCAATAGACGTGTTTCCAGGGCAGCTCGTGCTTCTTGACGGCAGCTTTCCACTTCTCGACCGTGTCGTTGCAGTCCACGCCCAGGATCTCGAGTTTGTCCTGATACTTGGCATAGTATTCCTTCATCTTGGGCATGCCTTTGATGCACCAGCCGCACCACGAGCCCCAGAAGTCGATGATCACCCACTTGCCACGCAGCGAGCTCAGTGCCAACGGCTTGCCATTGATGTCGTTGAGGGTAAAGTCGGGGGCAGGATTGCCTGCCATGCCCTCTTGACGGGCTTCCTCCTCGCGCTCCTTCTGCTCGGCGGCCAGCATACCCTTATACAAGTTGGCGGCCACGCTGCCACGGGCACGCTCGGTCAACAGAGCGGCGACATCCTCCATATCATCAGTATCATCGAGCTGAGACACCAGCGCAGCGGCGGCATCCAGGTCGGGATGAGCCTTGACATAGGCCATGATGGCATCGGTCAGAGCCTGGCTGAGAGCCGGTGCTTTTTCTTCATATTCCTTCATCACCACATCCTGGGGCACACCGCTCATCATCTTGTGCTGGCACTCGCCCTCGAAGTTCTTCAAGGCCATCATGGGCTGCTCGATGCTGCGCTCGGCCAGGTTGTAGTCCACATAGAATCGGGATCCCTCAAAATAAGTAATATTGTTGGCATCCTTCTTGATGATCACATGCTCGCCGGGAATAGCCGGAACCGACATGTACCCCTTGGCTCCATTATCGACATCAACGATAAAGAGCATTGCTGCATCCTTGAGTTCGCAGGACATCTCTATCAACTCACCGGTGACAGGAAATACCTCCTCCATGATGGTATTGTTACTTGCGGCCTCCACCACGACCAGTGCCACACTATCCTCTCGGCCCTCAAAGGTGCCACTCACCTTGAATTCGCTGCCCTGGGCCATCGCGCCCAGCGCCATCATGCCCATGAGCATGGAAAAAAGAATCTTTTTCATTGTAACTTCTCTATTTTGGTTTAGTATTTTACTTTCAATCGGCAAATATAGCATTTTTTTCCAAATTGTTACGGCTTTGGATTTACCAATTGATTTTTTCCTTAACTTTGCAGGTTGAACTATAACCAAAAGACCGAAATAGAAGATGAAGAAAATTGCGACATTATTGACGATGGTGACGGTAGCGATGCTTGCCGCCGCCCAGATGGCTAATCCTGTGACCTTCACTTCGCAGCTGAGAACCACCAACGGCTCGAGTGAGGGCGAGATTGTATTTACAGGCAAGATTGACAAGGGATGGCATGTATATTCGACCAACTTGGGCGACCTGGGTCCCACCGAGGCCAGCATCACCTTCCACAAGAAGGACGGTGTGGAGCCCGTGGGAAAATTGAAGGCCGTGGGCAAGGAAATCTCGCAGTTTGACGAGATGTTCGGTGCCAAGCTACGCTACTTTGAGAACAATGTGCAGTTTGTGCAGAAGGTGAAGTTCACCAAGACCAACTACGACATTGATGCCGACCTGGAATATGGCGCTTGCAACGACCAGTCTTGTCTGCCGCCCAGCAGCGTGAGCCTCAAGAAGGCCGGCAAGTCGCCCGCCGTGGACGGTGAAACCGACAAGAACAAGGAGGAAGATGACAAGGCAAAGGCTGAAGCTGAAGCCGAAGCCAAGGCCAAAGCCGACTCGCTGGCAGCCCTGGCAGCAGCCGCTGCCGATAGCGCCGCCATGGGCGTTCCCGTAGATAGTGCTGCCCTGGCAGCCCTCGACCACGACGCGTTGTGGAAACCTGTTGTGGGCGACATCCAGGCCATCGACGGCACCGCTGGCGGCAGCAGTAGCCGCTCGCTGTGGTGGATCTTCCTGATGGGTCTGCTGGGCGGACTGGTGACGCTGTTCACACCGTGCGTGTGGCCCATCATCCCGATGACGGTGAGCTTCTTCCTCAAGCGCGCCAAGGATGACAAGAAGAAGGGCATCAAGGACGCCATCACCTACGGCATCTCGATTGTCGTCATCTACCTGTTGCTGGGCTTGATTGTGACCGCCATCTTCGGTCCCAGCGCCTTGAATGCGCTCTCGACCAACGCGGTGTTCAACATCTTCCTGTGCCTGCTGCTGGTAGTGTTTGCGCTGTCGTTCTTCGGCATGTTCGAGATCAAGCTGCCCAGCAAGTGGTCCAATGCCGTTGACAACAAGGCCAGCACCACCAGCGGCCTGCTGTCCATCTTCCTGATGGCCTTCACGCTGGTGCTCGTGTCCTTCTCGTGCACGGGTCCCATCATCGGCTTCCTGCTGGTGGACTTTGCCACCAGCGGCAACTTCTGGGGTCCTGCCATCGGCATGCTGGGCTTTGCCCTTGCCCTGGCATTGCCGTTCACGCTGTTTGCCCTGTTCCCCTCGTGGTTGAAGTCGGCTCCCAAGTCGGGTGGCTGGATGAACATCCTCAAGGTGACGCTCGGCTTCATCGAGCTGGCATTTGCCTGCAAGTTCTTCTCGGTGGCCGACCTGGCCTACGGCTGGCATCTGATGGACCGCGAGGTGTTCCTGTGCCTGTGGATTGCCATCTTCGGCCTGCTGGGACTTTACCTCATCGGCAAACTCAAGTTCCAGAGCGACATCGTCATGCCTGGCGACGAGACCAAGCCCATGCCTGTGATCTGCA
>JAFTFA010000124.1 GCA_017449785.1 Muribaculaceae bacterium
GTCGCGGCTTAGCAGGATGATGTTTGACGGCTGGTGAGGACGGGTGTCGCCGCGGCGGTATTGCACGGCATAGTCCACGCCATCGACGATAGCCGGGTCAATCTCGGCAAACGTGCGTGCCGTTGCATGGCCGCTCACGTTGGCCGACGTGGACACGATGGGCTTGCCGTAACGCTCACACAGGCGGTGGCAGAATTCATCATCGGGAATCCTGATGCCCACGCTGTCCTCGTCGCCCAGCACATTGGGGGCCAGGTTGTAGGCGCCCTCATAGATGATGGTCAGCGGCTTCACGGCCACGTCAATCAGCTCGCGCGCGATCATCGGCACGTCCACCACATAGTGGTCCAGATGCTCGGCACTGTCGATGAGCACAATGAGTGCCTTGCTGTCGTCGCGCTGTTTCAACTGATAGACCCGTTTCACGGCCTCGGCATTGGTCGCGTCACAACCGATGCCCCACACCGTGTCGGTAGGGTAGAGGATCAGTCCGCCACTGCTCAACACCTTGAGGCATCGCACGATATCGGCCTCCTGTTGAGCCCTGATTTTCTGTATTTCTTCTTTTTTTGAAATCATTTCTGTTGCTTTGCAATATGCAAAGATAATGTAAAGTTATAACACCCGCAACACTGCAGTGTGACTTTTTGCCGGAATCGTTGCTTCTCGAGCGCGTCACGCAAGATAAGTCTGGAGCCGCCATGATGGGAGCCTGGACATGGTAAAGTGATTTAAGGGAAACTGCAGCCCCCATAAAATAGTTGTCAATAATTTGTAGAAGTCTTGTTTTTTCATGAACTTTGCAGTGGCGCTTGCCGATTAAACAGGGAAAAACAGGATATGAGAACAGATTTTTTTGCCGTGATGTTCTATTATCGTCCCTATGTGGTGGGCTGTGGAGCCGAGGGTGAGTTCAACCTCGTGCTTGATTACCCCTGGCCGTAACAGGTCCACGATATCCAATGAAAAGGCGCGAAGCCGTTTTGAGCAATTGCTTAGCGGCTTCGCGTCTTATCGTGATATTTTTCGGGTGGACCCTACTTGAATTGGCGTTTACTTGCCTTGCTGCTTGGCCCAGCTGTCCTTCAGGCCGATGGTGCGGTTGAATACCAGGTGACCCTCGGTGGTATCGGGGTCAACGGTGAAGTAGCCGATGCGCTGGAACTGGAAGGTGTCACCCACCTGGGCATTCTCGGCCAGGAACGGCTCGATCTTGGCATCGGTGATGACGCGCAGCGAGTCGGGATTCAACAGCTCGCGGAAGTCGTGCTCGGTGTCGGCACTGGGATTCTCGACGGCGAACAGGCGGTCATACAGCCTCACCTCGGCATCCACACAGTGGCGGGCGCTCACCCAGTGCAGGGTGCCCTTGACCTTGCGCTGGCTGCCGGCGCTACCGCTCAGCGTGTCGGGGTCATAGGTGCACTGGATCTCGACGACGTTGCCGTCGGCATCCTTGGTGCAGCCGGTGCACATGATGATGTAGGCTCCCTTGAGGCGCACTTCCTTGCCTGGCGTGAGGCGGAAGAACTTCTTGGGCGGTTCCTCCATAAAGTCGTCGCGATCGATATAGAGCTCGGGCGAGAAGGGCATCTGGAGCTTGCCGGCGTTCTCCTGCTCGGGGTTGTTGTCCATCTCCATCATCTCCACCTTGTCCTCGGGGTAGTTGGTGATAACCACCTTGACGGGGTTGATGACGGCGCTTACGCGGTTAGCGTGATGGTTGAGCTCCTCGCGGATGTTGTGCTCCAGCAGGCCGATGTCGTTCAGTGCCTCATACTTGGTGTAGCCGATGTCCTCGATAAAGTTCTTGATGCTCTGGGGCGTGTAGCCGCGGCGGCGCAGGCCGCACAGTGTCGGCATGCGGGGATCGTCCCAGCCGGCCACGAGGCCTTCCTTGACGAGTTGCAGCAGTTTGCGCTTGCTCATCACGGTGTAGGTGAGGTTCAAGCGGTTGAACTCGATCTGGCGGGGACAGTACTCGGCTGCGCTCTCGCCGGCCAGCTCGTTGACAAAGTAGTCATACAGGTCGCGGTGAGGCACAAACTCCAGGGTGCAGATCGAGTGGGTCACACCCTCGAAGTAGTCGCTCTGGCCGTGGGCAAAGTCATACATGGGATACACGTTCCACTTGTTGCCCGTGCGCCAGTGAGGCGTCTTGATGATGCGGTAGATGATCGGGTCGCGGAAGTGCATGTTGCTCGATGCCATGTCAATCTTGGCACGCAGCACATGGCTGCCCTCCTCAAACTCGCCCGCGTTCATCCGCTGGAACAGGTCCAGGTTCTCCTCGACGGTGCGGTCGCGGTAGGGGCTGTTGGTGCCGGGCGTGGTAGGCGTGCCCTTCTGCTGGGCAATCTGCTCGCTCGTCTGGTCGTCAACATAGGCCTTGCCCTCCTTGATCAGACGGATGGCGAAGTCATACAGTTTGGGGAAGTAGTCGCTGGCATAGTACAGACGGTCGCCCCAGTCATAGCCCAGCCAGTGGATGTCGCGCATGATGGCCTCGACATACTCGGTGTCCTCCTTCTGCGGGTTGGTGTCGTCAAAGCGCAGGTTGCACGTGCCGCCAAACTTCTCGGCAACGCCAAAGTCCATGCAGATGGCCTTAGCATGGCCGATGTGCAGGTAACCGTTGGGCTCCGGCGGGAAACGCGTGTTCAAGCGTCCTCCATTCTTGCCGGCGGCCAGGTCATCGGCCACAAACTGCTGTACAAAATTCAAGGGCTTCTTCTCCTCGCCCGTTGCGTTGATATTCTCAATATTCTCCGCCATAGTATATTAAATGTATCTCGTTTTTAATAGTTTTTTCTTAATCAAGCCACAAAATTACAAAAAAACTCACAACGCACCCACAATTCCCGGCATTATTTCACACTGGGACACAGGGCGAGAGTTCATCGACCACCTCAGAATGGTTGACAAATATATAGAGGTTGTTGCAAAACTCGACGCGGTTTTTTAAATCGGCCTAACGGCCGAGAAATTAAACAAAAAAATTTTTATAATAATGTTGTTTATAATCTTGCTTAAATTTCTCGCGCGCAGCGCGATCTCATGATTGCTGGCTGAGTTTTGATACATCCCTTTTTTCCATGCGGCTTTTAACCCCTGACGTAGTGGGGCATCTCCTGGGGAATGACCATCGAGATTTCCACCATGCCGCAGACTTTACCGTCCTTGCGCCACGGCGTCTGGTAGATCATCTTCTTGACACCTTGCTTGTCGATGGTGTAGCAGTTGACGGTGTCGGTCTCGATCATGTGGCGGATTTTCTCCTGTGACTTCGCGCTGTGGCAGGGCATCAGGTTCTGGCCCAGCATTGTGCGGCCTTCCTTGTCAAATGTGGCGCGCGAACGCTCGTTCATGAAGATCACTTTGCCTTCCAGGTCACACACGGTGATGGCACAATGCGTGCCCTCGGCCCATGCCAGGGCCTCCTCGATATCTTTAAAAAATTGCTCGTTCATTGTCTTGACGATTTAGTAAAATGGTCTTTAAGGTCTTTAAGGTCCTTAAGGTCCTTAAAGTCCTTAAAGTCTTTATTTCTTGTTGACTACGTTGATGGGGAAGCCGTTGAGATAGGCGGCGACATTCTCGGTGATGGCGTCCATCAGGCGAGTGCGGGCCTCAAGGCTGGTCCACCCGATGTGGGGCGTGATGTAGCAGTTGCGGGCGCTGAGCAGCGGATGGTCGGCTGCGGGCGGCTCGACGGCTGTGCAGTCCACTGCGGCGGCATACAGGTGGCCGCTGTTCAGGGCGTCGGCCAGGTCTTGCTCGACAATCAGGGCGCCGCGGGCCATGTTGAGCACGATGGACCCCTGCTTCATCAGCGCGAGGCCCTGGGCATTGATCATGCCGGTGGTGTCGGCATTGAGGGGGCAGTGCATGGTGAGCACGTCGCTGGTGCGCAGCAGGTGCTCCAGGTTGTCGGCCTTGACGATGCCCTCGGGCAACTGGTCGGGGCTCTTGCTGGTATAGGCCATCACGCGCATGTTCATCGCCAGGGCCATACGGGCCACGGCGCTGCCGATGTTGCCCAGCCCGACGATACCCATCTGCTTGCCAGCCAGCTCGATGAGGGGCGTGTTGAAGTAGGCATAACTACCGCAGTTGGTCCACTTGAGGTCATGGGCCTCGTCGGTATAGTGCTGGGGCTGCCAGCAGATGTTCAGCAGGTGGGCGATGGTGAGTTGGGCCACGCTGTCGGTGCTGTAGGCGGGCACGTTGGTCACGATGATGCCTCGGCGGGCGGCCTCGGCGCTGTCCACGACGTTAAAGCCGGTCGCCATCACGCCGATGTACTTCAGGTCGGGCAGCTGTGCGATGGCATCGGCATCGATGGGCACCTTGTTGGTCAGCACCATCTCGGCACCCTTGCAGCGCTCGAGCACTGTGTCGGCTGTGCCGAAGTCGTAGATGTCACAAGGCGCTAGCGCCTTCATCGGTTCCCACGAGAGGTCGCCGGGATTGCCGGCATAGCCATCAAGAATAACGATTTTTCTCATGATCTGGTTTCTGTGTTGGTAATTATCGTTTACTTAAGATTTGCAAGTAGATAACTTGCTCACTGTTTAATGTATAATGTTTAACGGTTAATGAAATTTCTCTCAATTTTGGGAAAATCCCATAAAAACCAATGATCGACCTTTTCTTTAACCATTAACCCTTATCCTTTAATCCAAGTTTATAAAGAGGCGCAGCTACTTGATAAACCAGAAATCGGTTATAATGATTGACAAAATTAGGCGAAAATTGCCAATTGACAAAAAATATCGCTAACTTTGCAGTTTAAATTGTGAGGGATCAACTATGGACAACAAGAAACTGGTAGAGACTGTAGCGGCCAATCTGGGTCGAAGCACCGAGGACGTGAGCAAACTGCTGGAAGCGTTTGCCGGCGTGCTGTGTGCCCGCTGCAGTGAGATGGATAGCGTTCAAGTGCCTGGATTCGGCACCTTTGAACCCAAGAAGCGTGACGAGCGGGTGATGGTCCAGCCTTCCACTGGCAAGCGGATGCTGGTGCCACCCAAGGTCGTCGTGGGCTTCAAGGTGAGCAATGTACTCAAGACGAAACTCAAGTAATAACACGGGAGGAGAAACAGCATGAATGCCAAAATTACGTTTGTAGAACTTGTTGACTTGATGGCCCAGGCCACCTCGAGCAGTAAGCGCGTGTGTGAACTCTTCCTGAAGGATCTGTTTACTACCATTTCCCAAGCCCTCATCGATGGTGATAGCGTCAAGGTCAAGGGTGTCGGCACCTTCAAGATCTCCCGTGTCAAGCCGCGCAAGAGCGTCAATGTCAAGACCGGCGAGTCCATGCAGATCACTGGCTATAGCAAGGTGATCTTTACGCCCGACAAGGCACTTGCCCAGGCTGTGAACCAGCCGTTTGAACAGTTCGAGACGGTGATGCTTGACGATGCCATGACCGACGAGCGTCTTGCCGAAATTGACCAGCAGCACCCCTCGGCCATCACCGATGCGCAGCAGGCCACTGACGAGTCCCCTGCCAATGCCCCGAAGGTACATCCCGAACCGGCTCCAGAACCCGAAACAGAGCTGATGCGCCAACCGGTTGATGAAGACGAACAGAGCGTGACGGACGATGTGGATGTTCCCGCAGCGCCGTTGCCGTCCGACCTGCCCGAGATGCAGGACGCTGCCCCGGCTCCGGCTCCCGATGCGCTGTTCGATGGCGTTCTGCCCGACGGAGATGCCGCCGGCGAGAGACCCGCCGAGAAGAAGCCTGCCATGAAGCAACCCGCCATGGCCAAGCCGGTTGAGGAGAAAAAACTGCATCAGCCCGCGCCCGTGAAGCCCGCGCCCGAGAAACCCATGCCCGAGCGAAAGCCCATGCTGGTGGGTCGTCCCATCGATGGCCCGTCGCAACCCCTCCCTGAGCCCGAGGAGCCCGAGGAAGTGAAAGTCAGCCGCCGATTCTACCGTCCCGAGCCGCGCAATGCCTACACCCCCACGCCCGAGCAGATTGAGGAAGCCTCGCGCAAGACCGATCGCCGCTGGCTGTGGCTCTTGTTGAGCGCCCTGGCCGCGGTACTCGTCTTCTGGCTTATTGCCCGTGGATGCAGCGACAGCCAGGTCGAGGAGCCCGAGCAGGAAGTCGTGGCCGCCGACACCATTACCGAAGCGGTAGCCGACTCGCTGGAGAAAGTCAAGGAGAAGGCCGATGCCGCCAAGGAGAAGATTGAACTCAAGACCGATAAAAAATCATCGGAGTCGAAGGCCGAAGCGAAGCCTGAGCCCACCAAGCCCAAACCCGAGAATAAACCCGACAAGAATGGTGAGGTCACCGATGTCGTCACCTCCCAGATCGTGCTCACCACGCTGTCCGAGAAGCACTACGGCAGCCCCTGGTTCTGGGTCTATATCTACGAGGAGAACTTGAAGCGTGGCATCATCAACGACCCGAACAACATCCGTCCCGGCACCAGGGTCGTCATCCCGCCTGCCGAGAAATATGGCATCAACCCCAAGGACAAGGCCAGCCTCAAGAAGGCACAGTACAAGTCCTGGGAGTACCTCAAGTAATAGTCAACGAGGGTATCATGAAGTTTGATAACAGTGACGTGCGCCGCCAGGATCGCTTGCTTGACGAGGATCGGGCGGCACAGTTGCTGCGCACCGCAGAGTGGGGTGTGCTGTCGATGTGTGGCGATGGCGGTGAGCCCTATGGCGTGCCGCTCAACTATGTGTGGGACGGTGGCAGTTCGCTCTATATCCATTGCGCTCCCGAGGGCCGCAAACTGCGCTGCCTGGACCATGAGCCGAGGGCCAGTTTCTGCATTGTGGGGCATGTCAATCTGCTGCCGGCCAAGTTCACAACTGAGTATGAGAGCATCGTGCTCTCAGGCACGGTTGTGCGTGGGCTGGACGACGAGGAGAAGCACCATGCCCTGGAACTGCTGCTCGACAAGTTGTCGCCCCACGACAAGCAGGTGGGCATGACCTATGCTGCCAAATCATTCCATCGGGTAGAAATCCTGCGCCTGGACATCGCTTCCTGGAGCGGCAAGCGCAAGGCCGTGAAGGGCTGACCTTCTATCCATTCATCAATGTTTCAAGTAGGGGGAGGGCAGTGTCACCTCGTTGTAGGCGCTGTCCATGAGGTGGGCGCACTCCTGTGCGACCAGGTGTCCGTCGTCATAGTAATAGTGGATGTCGATGCCCGTCTTGGGGTCGTGACTGTAGTCGTGTACCCGTCCTTGCCCGAAAATCACTTCCATCGTGTACAGGTCGCTGCTGCTGATGGCCTCGTAGCCATAGTGCGGCGGGATGATGATGTGGTAATCGGTCCCCATGTGCTCCAGGACTCTGGCGATGTTGTTGAGCAGCCACTCGACTTCGGCGGTGATTTTGTCCTGGCACGGCATCTGCTTGGGCGGCAGCGAGTACTGGGCGATGTGCTCGGGCGTGAAGAAGGCGTCCGGGTCGTTGGCAATGAGCGAGTCGGCCAGGTGGTAACTGCCCTCGTTGATCGACTCGTCACGGTCGCTGATGTCGGTCGTCGCGTAGCCCTTGTCCAGCACCATCTTGGTCATCGGGCCGGGACACAGCAGGTAGGCCACCAGTTCGGGATGACGATAGGCGTTGAAGTAGAGTTGATGGAATTTCCACCACGAGACCTCGGGGGCCGTCTGCGGGTGCTGGACAAACAGCACGTCGGCATCCAGCGGGCGCCGCATGAGCATCTCGTCCTCCATGACGATGAGCGCGTGCTTGATCTTCACCTTGTGCGACCCCAGGTAATAGAGCTTGTTGAGGATGCCATAGAGCGTCTCGCGCGAGGCGTTGAAGTGGAACGGGCGGGCATCGTCGGGCAGGTGGGTCTTCCAGTCCTTGATGAGGTAGTAGCCCGACAGGGACGACCCGAAGATGAACGAGTCAAACTGCCCCTCGGGATTGAAGTACTTGTAAGACTCGACCGTGACGTGTCCCCAGTTGATGGTCAGCGAGATGGTGTCGCCGGGATTGTAGATCTTGCCGCGGTAGGGCTTGATGACATGAAACGGGTCACGGATGATGTAGAAGGCCACCAGCAGCAGCACGGGCAGTGCTGCCAGCAGGGTGAGCAAGATGAACCGTTTCATGCCTGGTTTGCGCATATCCTAATTATAAATGTAATGACTGTTGTTGAATCAATACCGGTTGATGATCTCGGCGATGATGACGGCGTCGTCGGGCGTGATGGGATGGGCAATGGGCAGTGAGACCACCTCGGCGGCAAGCTGCTCGGTGACGGGCAGCTGCGCGTGCGGCAGGTCGCTGTAGCAGGGCTGCAGGTGGGGCGGTGTCGCATAGTGGACATCGGTGCCCACGCCGTTGTCGGCAAGATAGTTGCGGAAGGCTTTACGCTCCTCGACTCGTACAACATACTGGTGCCACGTCTGCATCATGCCCTCAAAGATGACGGGCGTCTTGACACGAGGATTGCTGATGTGCTCACTGTAGGTGCGGGCAACGGCTTGGCGCATCTCGTTGTCGGACTGGAGATAGCTCAGTTTCACGCGCAGCATCGCGGCCTGTATCTCGTCCAGGCGGCAGTTGCAGCCCTGGTAGATGTTGTGGTAGCGGCGGTCCGAGCCGTAATTGGCAAGCGCGCGCACGGTGGCGGCCAGCTGGTCGTCGTTGGTGACCACAGCACCGCCGTCGCCCAGGGCCCCCAGATTCTTGGTGGGATAGAAACTGATGCCGGCAGCATGTCCCAGGCCACCGGTGATGTGGGTGCCGTGGATGCCAGCCGTGGCGCTGCGGGCGCCGATGGCCTGGGCATTGTCCTCAATGATGAGCAGGTCGTGGGCGCGAGCCACCTCGAGCAGTGTCTCGTCACAGCAGGGCGTGCCATAGAGGTGGACGGGCATGACCGCGCGGGTGCGCGGCGTGATCAGTCCCTCGAGCAGCGAGCTGTCCAAGTTCATGGTGTCCTCGCGCGGGTCACACAGCACGGGTGTCGAGCGGTTCTCGTTGATGGCGAGCACGCTGGCGATGTAGGTGTTGGCGGGAACGATGACCTCGTCACCGTCATGCAACAATCCCATTTCCTTGTAGGCCCTCATGATGAGCCGCAATGCGTCCAGGCCGTTGCTCACCGTCACGCAGTGCCGGGCCTGGCATGTTGATGCGATTTCCTGCTCGAGCAGTTCGGTCTCGTCGCTGTGGATGTAGCGGCCGCGTTCGATGACTTCACAGGCAGCCGCCTTGAGTTTGTTCATGTAGGGCGCGTTGGCTAGCGCCAGATCCAGGAATGGGTATTGTTTCATGTGTCTATGGATTGGCTAATGTATTGTTAATGATTGATCATTTGCCGGCCTTGAGCTTCAGGAACAGGTCGTAGTCCCTGACGTAGTCATCCTCGTCATAGTGGTGGGATGCCAGCGCAAGACAGACCGAGCCCGACGAGAAGTTCTGCAGCGTCCGCCAGATGCCTGGCACGACAAGCAGGCCCTGGTAGGGGCGGTTGAGCGTGTAGGTGAACTGGTTGGAACCATCGTCGATGGTCACGTCAAAACTGCCGCTGATGGCCACGATGAACTCGTGGCACGTGTAGTGGCTGTGGCCGCCGCGCTCGGCTCCGCCAGGCACGTCATAGATGTAGAACGTGCGCTGGATGTTGAACGGCAGGTCAACACCGTTGTTCACGGCTGTCAGGTTGCCGTTGGCATGATGATGCCGGTTCAGGGTAATAATCCGGCAGTCGTTCAGGCGTGATTGCCTGTGGACCGAAATCTTGTCGGTACTATTCAGTTTTTCCATTTTTTAGAGTTTTATATTCATCGAAATCTTCAATATAATCATTTGCATCATAGTAGGTGCTGGTCAATACCAGGGCGACTGAGTTGGTGGAGAAATTATTGATATGTCGCCATGTCAAGTTGGGAATATAAAGTCCTATCTGGGGCCGCGAGAGATGGTAAGTGTGCTCATTGCCCATGCCGTCGTTGACGACAACGTCAAAGCTGCCGCTCAACGCCACGATGAACTCCTGCTGGACCTTGAAGGCGTGTCCGTCGCGCCACATGCCGCTGGGCACGTCATAGATCCAGTAGTTGCGCATCACCTTGAAGGGCACGTCGCGGCCGCTCTCGATAGCCGTCAGGTTACCGCGAGGGTCGTTGATCTTAGGCAACTCCATCAGCCGCGCGATGTTGAGGGCGTTATCTTCCATTCTGTGCCAATTTAATCAAGTACTGCCCATAGTTGTTCTTCTTCATGGGCTCGGCAAGGGCAAGCAGTTGCTCGGCGTTGATCCATCCCTTGCGATAGGCAACCTCCTCGAGCGCGGCCACCTGGACGCCCTGCATGTTCACGATGGTGGCAATGAAGTTGGACGCGTCGGTCATCGACTCGCTCGTGCCGGTGTCGAGCCATGCAAAGCCGCGGCCCAGCGTCTGCACGTGCACGCGGTCCATGGCCAGGAACTCCTGGTTGACGGTCGTGATTTCCAGCTCGCCGCGGGCACTGGGCTTGATGTGCTTGGCGATCTCTACCACGTCGTTGGGGTAGAAATACAGGCCGGTCACGGCATAGTTGCTCTTGGGATGCTCGGGCTTTTCCTCAAGGCTCGTCGCCTTGCCCTGCTCGTCAAAGGCTACCACGCCGAAGCGCTGCGGATCCCTGACGGCATAGGCCCACAGCGTGGCCACGTTGTCGCGGTCGGTGCGCTCCACGGCATCCATCAGCATGCTGGTGAAGCTCTGGCCGTAGAAGATGTTGTCGCCCAGCACCAGGCACACCGAGTCGTCACCGATGAATTCTTCGCCGATGATGAAGGCCTGGGCCAGTCCCTCGGGGCGGGGCTGCTCGGCAAACTCGAATCGAACGCCCAAATCCTCGCCGTTGCCCAGCAGCCTGCGGAACATGGGCAGGTCCTGCGGGGTAGAAATAATCAATATGTCACGGATGCCTGCAAGCATCAGCACCGAGATAGGGTAATAGACCATCGGCTTGTCATAGATGGGTATCAGCTGCTTGGAGATACCCTTGGTCACTGGGTAAAGTCTTGTCCCAGAGCCGCCTGCCAGTACGATTCCTTTCATGATTGTTAGGTTCTGTTTGGACGTTGTTCCGTCCTGGTTTGACATTAATACTGCGAAATTACTAATTTTTCATCAACACACCAAGCAATCAGTCCGAAAAAACACCTTTTTCGCTCTCGGCGGGCGGCCCTTTGCGTTATCAGTGCCCGCGCATGGCCTCCTGGGCCGGCGCGGACCATTTTTTGATAAAAAACGGGGGGATATGTGGCATGAATGGAATTATTGTGTAATTTTGCCACTCAGATTTGTAACCAGACAATATGATTGAACGGCACATTATCATTGACAATGTAGATCCCGTGACCTTCTACGGGGTGAACAATAGCAACATACAACTCATCCGCAATCTGTTCCCCAAACTGCGCATGGCGGCGCGGGGCAGTGTCATCACCGTCATCGGCGATGAGAGCGAGACGGCCGAATTTGAGAAAAAGGTCCACGCCCTGGCCGACTATTGCGCGACCTACAACACACTGCCAGAGGATGTCATCATCGACACCATCAAGGGCGCCCCGCCCAAGCAGCTCAAGATGGACGATGTCATCGTCTATGGCGTGAACGGCAAGCCCATCAGCGGCCGCACGCCCAACCAGCAACTGCTGGTCAAGACGTTCATGCACAACGACTTGACGTTTGCCCTGGGTCCTGCCGGAACTGGTAAGACCTATTTGGCCGTAGCTCTGGCCGTGCGTGCCTTGAAGAACCGCGAGATACGCAAGATCATCCTCTCGCGTCCCGCTGTCGAGGCCGGCGAGAAGCTGGGTTTCCTGCCCGGTGACATGAAGGACAAGATCGACCCCTACCTGCAGCCGCTCTATGACGCGCTCGAGGACATGATCCCCCAGGCCAAGCTCAAGGAGTACATGGAGAACAAAGTCATCCAGATTGCGCCGCTGGCCTTCATGCGCGGCCGCACGCTCAACGATGCCATCATCGTGCTCGACGAGGCCCAGAACACGACGACCCACCAGATCAAGATGTTCCTCACCCGCCTGGGCATGGGCTCCAAGATGATCGTCACTGGCGACTCGACCCAGATCGACCTGCCGCGTAGCGTCACCAGCGGCCTGATCCACGCCCTGCGCGTGCTCGATGGCGTGAAGGGCATCGGCAAGGTGGAATTTGAGAAGAAGGACATCGTGCGTCACCAGCTGGTGCAGCGCATCGTCGAGGCCTATGAGCGCTTCCAGGAAGAGAACAAGCTGTTTGATCCCAACCGCCGCGAGGGCCGTTACGACTATCAACGCCCTGACGGGCAAAACGACCTGGCATGAGCAGCGACAGCCAGGAAAACAAGGTCGAGCAGGTGACCCCCTATGGCACCCATGAGACGGCCAAGACCGAGCAGGTGAGGCAGATGTTTGACAGCATCGCGCCGGCCTATGACTTCATGAACCGTGCCATGACCATGGGCATCGACATCTGGTGGCGACGGCTGGCCGTCAAGCGGTTGAAGCCGTTGAAACCCGCCTTGATACTTGATGTGGCGACCGGCACGGGCGACTTTGCCATCCAGTTACATGAGTCATTGGGGCCGCGGCACATCACGGGCATCGACCTCTCGCGGGGGATGCTCGACGAGGCGGTGCGCAAGGTCAAGGCCCGTGGGCTGGAACAGGCGATTGCCTTTGAACAGGGCGATTGCATGTCCCTCGGGATGGAGGACGAGTCGTTCGACGCGGTGACAGTAGCCTTCGGGGTGCGCAACTTTGAGCACTTGCAGCAGGGCTACCGCGAGATGGCGCGGGTGCTCAAGCCCGGCGGCATGCTATGTGTGCTGGAACTCTCCACGCCGACCCATCACGTGATACGCTGGTTCTATGACCTCTACACGTTGCACATCATCCCCTGGCTGGGCTCCCTCAAGAGTGGTGACAAGAGTGCCTACCGTTACTTGCCCCAGAGCATTGCCGCCGTCCCCCAGGGCGACGACATGCTCCAATTGATGCGCAATGCCGGACTGCGCGACGCCAAGTTCCGTCGATTGACCCTCGGCGTGTGCACCATCTACACCGCAGTGAAATAAATTCCCGCACCATAAAAAAACAAATCTAGTTGCTCCAGCTGGTCTAGGGCATCTAGATTTGTTACTTGGGTCCCGGGTGCGTCAGGGCTCGTACTGGTAGCCCAGATCCTCGATGCAGTCGATGATCAGCTGGTCGGGGACAGACCCCTCGACGAGGGCGGTACCCTTGGCGAGGTCAACGGTAACTTTTTCTACACCGGGCAGTGCGGCAAGGCCTTTCTCGACGTTGGCCTTGCAGTGTGCACACATCATTCCTTTTACTTTGAACTCTTTCATTGCTGTGGTTTTATGAAGTTTAATTTGATAAGATTTCCAATACTTGGCTCCCAGCGCCACGACAATCATGCCAATCAGGGCGATGCTGCAGGCGTCGGTAAACCATGAGGTGGCCATGTGATGGTGCATCACGTGGCAGGGTAGGGCACTGGTGAACACTTCCCTCATGCCGGGCAGATAATCAACCAGCACGCCGAAGCCCATCGCGCCGCCGATGATCGACAGCAGATAGACAATAGTGGCCTTGCGGCCGAAGGCCTTGTTCACGACAAACATCGAGGCCAGGTTGGCGGCGGGGCCGGCCATGAGCAGCACCAGGGCACAGCCGGGCGACATGCCCTTGAGCATGAGGGCGGCGGCGATGGGAATTGAGCCAGTGGCACAGACGTACATCGGCACGGCCACCAGCACGATGATGAACATGTTCAACAGCGGCCAGCGGGCATAGGTCGAGAAAAAGTCATCGGGCAGCAGCACGGTGATGAGCGTGGCCACGACAAGGCCGATCAGCAGCCAGCGGCCGATGCTCTGCATCATGTCAAAGAAGCCATACCTCAACGTCTCCTTGACCTTGTTCCACAGCCCCTTGGGCAACTGGCTGAACTCATAGTTGGCCTCGTCGTGCACGTCGTCGAGGGCCCCCTTGCGCTCCCAGTGGCCGACGGCCAGGCCGCCAAGCAGCGAGGTCACCAGCGCGGCGACCGGGCGCAGGATGGCAAAGGGCAGGCCCATCATCGAGTAGGTGGCAGCGATGCTGTCTACCCCCGTCTGGGGCGTGGCGATGAGAAACGACGTGGAGGCAGCCCTCGAGGCACCGCTGCGGCGCAGGGCGACCGCCGTGGGCAGCACGCCGCAGGAGCACAGCGGCAGCGGTATGCCGAACAGTGCTGCCGTCCCTACCGAGCGCAGCCCCGTACCTGCCAGGTAACGGCTATAGATCGACGACGGGACAAACGCGTGAAGCAGTCCTGCGATCAGGAAGCCGAGCAGCAGGTAGGGCGACATGCTGCCCAGCATCGACAAAAATGCATTGACATATTCCATCATAACAAGCGACAAAATTAGCAATAAACTGTCACAGGGCGTATCATAAAAAGGCAAAAAATGCCTTTTTCGGTACTTTGAGGGTGAAATCCTTTGCCCGATAAAAATAAATCGCTAATTTTACCCTCTGGAAATAAAAAACGCAATTCTGGAATATGGACATCAGACTTCCCAAGAGAATGGACGGCCAGCAGCCCGAGGTGCTGCTGGACCCCAAGCAGATTACCATCAGCGGTGCCAACGGCTCGGGCAAGAGCCGCTTCTGCTCGGCCCTAGTCGATGAACTGGGCGGCAAGGCCTACCGCATCTCGGCCCTCAAGGCGCTATATACCTCGACGGCCAGTCCCCACCCGCTGCCGGGCTCGATCGAGGACCTGTTCAACCGCATGAACGCCGCCAACCCTCAGGTCAAGAACCTGGCCGAGACCGAGTTTGACAAGCTCTTCTATGTCATGCTCAGCGACGAGTTCCGGGATCTGATGAACTTCAAGGCCCACCAGCTCATGGGCGAGGCCATCGAGTTCCCCAAGACCAAACTCGACGTCACCGTCAAGAAGTGGCAAGAGGTGTTCCCCAAGAACAAGGTCCTGCGCGAGAACGGCAAGCTGATGTTCACCAGCGAGGGCTATGACGACAAGTATCCGTTGCTGCGCTTGAGCGACGGCGAGAAGTCGGTCCTGTACTACATCGGTGCGGTGCTCTATGCCATGCCCGATGCCGCCATCCTGGTCGATGATCCCGAGACCTTTATCCACAGCAGCATCATGCGCACGCTGTGGAACGTGCTGGAGCAGATGCGTCCCGACTGCACCTTCATCTACAACACCCACGACGTGGAGTTTGCCAGCTCGCGCATCGACAACCAGTGTGTGTGGGTCAAGGAGTTTGACCCCGAGGCCGTCGCCTGGGACTATGAGGTGATGACCAGCAGCCGCGACCTGGACAACGCGTTGCTCGACCTGCTGGGCAGCCGCAAGCCCGTCCTTTTTATCGTGGGCGACGACAAGCACAGCATCGACTCGAGGCTCTATCCGCTCATCTTCCCCGAATACACCGTCAAGCCCCTGGGCAGCTGCAACAAGGTCATCGAGACGGTGCGCACCTTCGGCGACCTGCAGAGCTTCCACCAGCTCGACAGCCGCGGCATCGTGGACCGTGACCGCCGTGGCGACGAGGAGGTGGAATACCTGCGCAAGAAGAACATCCTCGTGCCCGATGTGGCCGAGATCGAGAACCTGTTCATGCTCGAGGGCGTCATCCGCGCCGTGGCGCGCCACAAGCGCCGCAACGAGGACATCGTCTTCCCCAAGGTCAAGAAGCGCATCATCGACATGTTCACCCGTGAGCTCAAGCAGCAGGCCCTGATGCACGTGCGTCACCGCGTGAAGCACGACGTGGAGCTGCGCATCGACATGAAATTCCACAACATCAGCGCCCTCGAGGAGCACATGGTCGAACTCGTGAGCGAGATCAATCCGCGGGGCATCTATGACCAGCTGTGCAGGGAGTTTCATGTCTATGAGGACAATGGTGACTATGCCAGCATCCTCAGGGTCTATAACCAGAAGCTCATGATCGGCGAGAGCAACGTCGCCGTCCTGTGCGGCTACAAGAGCAAGGACGACTACATCCGCGGCGTGCTCAATATCCTCAAGGGGGGCAGCGAGAATGCCGTTGCCATCCGCCGCACCATCAAGCAGTGCTTCGGCCTCGACGAGAGCGAGAAAGAGTAATGTCCTTAAGGACGTTAAGGTCATTAAAGACCTTCATTACTGACACTAAAAAACTGATAACCTACAATCGTGAAAAATAACAAGGAAGCGACATTGGCATTGGGTACCCAGCCGGTGGGCAAGTTGTTGTGGCAGTATGCCCTGCCGGGTGTGATTGCCATGACGGCATCGTCGCTCTACAACATGGTGGACAGCATCTTCATTGGCCACGGTGTGGGCCCGATGGCGCTGGCTGCCCTGGGAATCTCGTTCCCGCTGATGAACATCGGCGCGGCATTCGGTGCCGCCGTCGGTGTGGGCGGTGCCACGTTGATGTCGCTGCGATTGGGCCAGCGGCAGTATGACAAGGCCAACCACGTCCTGGGCAACATGGTCGCCCTCAACATCATCATGGGCCTGCTGGTGGGCATCGTGTCGCTCATCTTCCTGGACCCCGTCCTGATGTTCTTCGGCGCCAGCGAGCAGACGCTGCCCCATGCCCGCGACTACATGTTCATCCTGCTGGTGGGCAACGTCATCACCCACCTCTATCTGGGCCTGAATGCGGCGTTGCGGTCGGCCAGCAAGCCGCGCCAGGCGATGATAGCGACCATTGTCACCGTGGTGCTCAACACGATACTGGATCCCATCTTCATCTGGCCGTTGCACATGGGCATCAAGGGCGCCGCTATCGCCACCATTCTGGCCCAGGCCATCGTCCTGTGCTGGCAGCTGTGGCAATTCTCGTGGCAGCGCGAGCTGCTGCACCTCGAGTGGCGTTTCCTCAAGCCGGCAAAGGCCATTGTCAAGGACATCATCAGCATCGGCATTTCGCCCTTTGCCATGCAGCTCACGGGCTGTGTGGTCTCCATCTTCATGAACAATGCCCTGATGACCTATGGCGGCGACCTTGCCGTCGGTGCCTATAGCATCGCCAACCGCTTGGGCTTCATCTTCTTCATGGTCATCATGGGCATCTGCCAGGGCTTCCAGCCCATTGCGGGCTATAACTACGGGGCGCGCAACATGGACCGCGTCAAGCACGTGCTGCGGCTGACTATCACCGCATCGGTGGTGGCGATGACCGTCGGCTGGGTGATCGGCGAGTTGTTGCCCGGGCCGTGCACACGCCTGTTCACCGACGACAAGCAGCTCATCGACATCTCCATCCGTGGCATCCGCATCAACATGCTCGCCTTTCCCGTCATCGGCTATCAGGCCGTGGTGACCAACTTCTTCCAGACCATCGGCAAGGTGCGCATCAGCATCTTCATGTCGCTCTCGCGCCAGCTGCTCTTCCTGCTGCCCATGCTGCTGTTGTTCTCCTCGCTGTGGGGCCTCGACGGCGTGTGGTTCTCCCTGCCCGCCAGTGACTTCGTCGCCTTCCTCGTCGCCGTCGTCATCATGCACCGCTTCAAGCTCCACCACACCCCCCAGACACCCGAGACCACCTGACAAACAGCAAAGGGGGCAACTTTTCTTTACCGTCGCCCCCTTTTGTTGTATCTATAGTCCTTCTATTTAGGTTAATTCCCTCGCAGCAACAGGTTAATCAGCGCAGTGACATCATTGATGTCGAGTCGGCCGTTGGCGTTCAGATCGGCATCTTCAACAATGATGGCATCCACGTTACCACTCAATAGGACGCCAATTAGGGAGGTCACATCAGTGATGTTGATGGCACCGTCGCCGTTCACGTCGCCGCTCCCTATGTTATCCCAGCCCTCGATATGGGCAAATTTGGACCAGTAGTCGGCAGCCGCATAGGTGGCTTCAAAGTTGCGGGGCACGAGCAAGGTCGCATTGTTATAAGTCTCTGTGGAGAAACAGTAGATGCTTGCCATCGCTGGCGGCTCGGTGCCCACTAATTTCACGGTTTGCAGCGCTCTACAGTCGTTAAACGCATAGTTGCCGATGCTCGTGATGGAGTTGCCGATGGTAACGCTGGTCAGGCTCGCGCAGTTCGTGAACGAAAGATCTCCGATAGAGGTGACGGAGTTGGGAATGTCGATGCTGGTTAGGCTTGTGCACTCCCAGAACGCAGCTTCGCCGATGGAGGTGATGGAATTGGGGATGGTGACGCTGGTGAGGCTCGAGCATCCAGAGAAAGCATAATTTTTAATGGCGGTAATGGAACTGGGGATGACAAGATCTGTCACCTCCACATCATTTAGATATAGATGCGCAAAGCTTAGAGGATTGGAGTAGAAATCATAGAACTCGATATTACACCAAGCAGCAATGTCGGTGATTCTTACGCTGGCCAGGCTCGAGCAGGCATTGAACGCCCTGCTGCCGATGGTGGCGACAGAGTTGGGGATGGTGACGCTGGTCAGGTTCCTGCAGCCAGAGAACGCATAGTCGCCGATGGAGATGACAGAGTTGGGGATGGTGACGCTGGTGAGGCTCGAGCATCCCTCGAACGCATCGTTGCCGATGGAGGTGACGGAGTTGGGGATGGTGACGCTGGTGAGGCTGGAGCATCCATTGAACGCATAGTCGCCGATGGAGGTAACGGAGTTGGGAATGGTGACGCTGGTGAGGCTCGTGCATCCAGAGAACACAGAATTTTTAATGGCGGTAATGGAACTGGGTATGACAAGATCTGTCACCTCCACATCATTAAGATATAGATGCTTTGCATAGTTCAGAGGATTGGAGTAAACACTAGAGAATGTGATATTACACCAGGCAGCAATGTCGGTGATATTCACGCTGGTGAGGTTCGAGCAATAAGAGAACGCATCGTTGCCGATGTAAGTAACGGAGTTAGGTATGGTGACGCTGGTCAGGCTCGAGCATTCAGAGAACGCCCAGTCACCGATGGAGGTGACGGAGTTGGGGATGGATATGCTGGTCAAGCTCGTGCATCCATAGAACGCATAATTTTTAATGGCGGTAATGTAGTTGGGTATGACAAGATCTGTCACCTCCACATCATTAAGATATAGATGCCTTGCATAGCTCAGAGGATTGGAGTAAACACTAGAGAATGTGATATTACACCAGGTAGCAATGTCGGTGATATTCACGCTTGTCAGGCTCGAGCAATATTCGAATTTACAGCTTGTTGTGTATCAGATAGTTTTGTTTGAAATGGTAGAAAAGTAATGATGGAAATGTTGTGGAGGATGAAAAAGGTGCAGATTTAACATTCTTAACCTTCTATAACGGTGTTTGGGGGCGTGCATCATAAATATATATGGTTTTAAGAATGTCTTTATAAAACTATAACCTTATCACATTAGATTGATATGCTTTAAAGCCCCTGTTTTCTATTGACTTATTATCTAAAGGAAGTGGATCGGGCAGATTCTTATATGCTTCCATGAAACCATCAGCCATATTGAATGGAGTTCCTGTTATACAGCCACTTGCAGATACATAACAAAGTCGATTCTGGAATGATTCACAATAAAGTCTACTTCTAGGAGCTTCATGTAACATTCTCACCATATTTAGTAGCTGTTTCATTGCCTTTGATTTCTTACTTTGAATACTGCCTACTGATAATTCGTGAATAATGAAATATACTTTGTCATCCGAAATGTCATACACAATATAGTCTGGCCGACTTATTTCTTTAGCCCAATCCTTAATCTTTCCATTCTCATCCTTCACTCGGAACTGATTGAAGAATTCCTCATTTTTAATAAAACGGAGGTTATATTGATTGCAATCTTCACCATTATAATATGTAGCGGTTCCTGTATTTACCTGACGTACAATAGGGTCACCCAAATCTTTTGTGTCAACGACATCAAAAATCTTTTCATGCGTATCCTCCGTCATTACTATCGGGGTTGTATTCCATTCAGGATAGGTGCTATTTCTTTTACTGTTA
>JAFTFA010000125.1 GCA_017449785.1 Muribaculaceae bacterium
GCCTATTTGTCGGGCAAGGAGACCGACCTGAACAACGTCATCCACCGTGCTCCGCTGCATGAAGGCTTTGACATCATCAGCGTAGGTGCCATTCCGCCCAACCCGACTGCATTGCTGCTGAGCGACAACATGGGCAAGATGATTGAGCAACTCAAGAAGGAGTATGATTACATCATCCTCGATACTGTGCCCTATAACCTGATTGCCGATGCAGCAGTTGTTAACCGCTTTGCCGACTTGACGATCTACGTCGTGCGCGACGGCAGGGTTGAGCAGCAGTACATGTACGAGTTGGAGCGACTGGCCGATGAGCACAAGATCAACAACCTGACCATCCTCATCAACGACATCAAGGTCAGCAAGACCCGCTATAACTACTCCTATGCTTACGGCTACGGTAAGGGCTACGGTTATGGCTACGGTTATGGCTATGGTTACGGTTACGGCGGCGACAGCGGCGGTTACTATGTGGACGATAGTCCCAAGGACCGCGAAAAACCGATCAACAGCTAATACAAGTTATTTCTGATGAGAATCGCGGTTGTCGGAACCGGATACGTCGGACTAGTCACGGGCACCTGTTTCAGTGAAATGGGTGTCCATGTGACATGTATTGACGTGGACAAGAGCAAGATTGACGCCCTCAATCAGGGTATTATTCCCATCTACGAGCCTGGACTGGAAACCCTGGTCCACAAGAACATGAAATCAGGGCGACTGCAGTTCATGACACGGCTCGAGGACGTCATCAATGATGTGGACATTGTTTTCAGTGCTGTCGGCACACCTCCTGATGAAGACGGCAGTGCCGATCTCAAATATGTCCTAGAAGTGGCACGCACCATCGGCCGCCACATGAACCGATACCTGGTTGTCGTGACCAAGAGCACGGTGCCTGTCGGCACTGCCATGAAGGTCAAGGCCACCATCCGCGAGGAATTGCAGAAGCGCGGCGTTGACGTGGAGTTTGACGTTGCCAGCAATCCCGAGTTCCTCAAGGAAGGAAATGCCGTGAAGGACTTCATGAGTCCTGACCGAGTCGTTGTCGGCGTGGAAAGCGAGCGAGCACGCAAACTCATGGCACGCCTGTACAAGCCCTTCATGATCGTGAGCGACAGACTCATCTTCACCGACATCCCGTCGGCCGAGATGATCAAGTATGCCGCCAACTCGATGCTCGCCACACGCATCAGTTTCATGAACGATATCGCCAACCTGTGCGAACTCGTGGGAGCCGACGTCAACATGGTGCGCAAGGGCATCGGCAGCGACACACGCATCGGCAAGAAATTCCTCTATGCCGGTTGCGGCTATGGCGGCTCTTGCTTCCCCAAGGATGTCAAAGCGCTCATCAAGACAGCAGCCGATAATGGCTACAACTTGAGGGTGCTGCAAGCCGTTGAGGAAGTGAATAACGACCAAAAGTTGGTCTTGTTCAACAAGATTGTGAAGCACTACGGAGACGTGAGCCAGCTCAAGGGCAAAACCATCGCCATGTGGGGTCTGTCGTTCAAGCCCGAGACCGATGACATGCGCGAAGCGCCGTCACTGGTACTGATTGACCTCTTGCTCAAGGCTGGCGCCACAGTGAAGGTTTATGACCCGGTAGCCATGGACGAATGCCGCCGACGCATCGGCGACTCAGTCATCTACTCGAGAGACATGTATGACGCCGCCGATGGCGCAGATGCACTCATGCTCGTTACCGAATGGAAGGAACTGCGCATGCCCAACATGGAGACGCTGGCAGCCAAGATGCGCGGCAGGCTCGTCCTTGACGGACGCAACATCCTTGACGGCGAGGAACTGAAGCAAGCCGGATTTGAATATCACTGCATCGGCAAGTAAAAACTCTCGCCTGTAAACTAAAAACCGAGCCGCTGGATACTGCAATGAATCCAGCGGCTCGGTTTTTAGTTACGGATCAGTCAATCGGTCACTTCACAACGACCTTGCGGGAATCATTGTCGCTGGCGACAACGTAGATACCGGCAGGCAGGTCGATGGTCGAGATGCCCGCAGTCATCACCGTGGCAAGGCAATTGCCATCAAGGTCATAGACCTCAAGTGCTTCGCCTGAATGGTTCTCGCAGCGGATACCGCCAAGAGCGGGATATGCGTCCCAGCGGGCAGCAACAGAGAGGTTACTGGAGGACTTCAGCAACAGATTGATCAAGGCGGTGACATCCGAGATATTGACGTTCCCGTCCTGGTTGACATCGGCAGCGTCTGTATCAAACGGCGTTGTCGTGCCCGACAACAGATAATTGATGAGTGTCGTCACATCCGAGATATTGACCCTACCGTCCATGTTCACGTCACCGAGCAGGACCGGCTTGGCGTTCACGACGCCCTCTACATCCATCTCGACGTTCACGAGCGATGTGCTGGCGGTGAGCGTGCCATAATACTGTCCAGCAGTACCCGTATCAGCCAGGCGGATGTAGAAGACTTCACCCGTCGGGTCAAGCGTGAGGGTGCGTGACCATGTGCTATTATCCAGGCTCAACTCAAAATTGCCGGTTACAGCCAGGGTAATATCCTCGTCATTGTCATCGGCACTGACAGTAGCACGCACCACCGAGGACGCACCACCCTGCTCTGCCTCCATCGACGCGAGCGAGGAAATCGTAATCACGGGCATCACCTCCTTACTTGCCGTGAGGAGAACATTCACGTTAGCCTCAGAGCTACCGATAATCAGTCGGCCACTGGCACTGCCAGCGTTGGCCGAGCTGTAGGTCACCGTCACGGTGGTGCCTGCATTGGCATCGTCTGCACTGATGGAATTGGGCGTCACGCTGAAGCCCGTTCCGACGGCCGTCACGGTCAGGCTTCGGGTCAAATCTTGGGCCTTCACAACAATACTCTTGCTCACCGAGGTGCCGTCGGCCACGATGGTGCCAACATCAACGGTCGAACCGCTGACAGGAGCCGTAATCTTGGGATCGGCCACAGGTGCCGAGTTGTTGCTTGTAATGGCGATGTCATCAATGTTGAGTCGGGCGCCAGCAGTCTGGGCAATCTTGAAACGCACTTTGCCCGTCACGTTCACATTGAATATATACTGCTGCCAGGTAACCGTGGGGCTACAAGTGCCCACGGCGGTCCATGTTGCTCCCTCATCGGTGCTGTAAAGCACTTGCAGCGTAGGATTAGCCTCGTTGGATTTCCAGTTGGCGGCATAAAACGAAATCATGCTGGCACCGTCAGCGACATCTTCGGCCATTTCGATATAGGAATTGGCATTGGACCCAAATCGACAGCTCAGCGCATCGTTGCAGTGAGCATCACCTGACCAGATGCCCACGTTGCTCGTATTCCACTTGAAGGCATGGCCCTGGATAAAGGTAGTGGCATAACTGCCATAACCCGTGCAGCCTTCCCAGGTCTCGATGACCTCGGTACCGCCCGAGGTGCCACCTGCGTTATAGGTTGCCGTGAGGGTGACGTTGCTGGTGACCTCAGAGCTCGAGATCGTCAGGCTGCCAGTGGCGTTGGCCGATGTGCCGTTATAGGTCACGGTGATCGTCGTGCCGGCATTGACGGCGGCTGCCGTGAGGGTCGATGGCGTTACCGTAAAGCCTGTTCCTGTCACGGCGACACTGACCTGCTTGGTCAGATAGACGCCCTTGACCGTGATAGTCTTGCTGACGCCGTCGCCCGTGTTGGTGCCCACGTTGATGGTCGTGCCCGTCGTGGGAGACGACAGCACGGGAGTGGTACTGGTGCTGCCAGTCCAAGCCGCACCCGTGTTATTACCCCAGATGTACTCGGCCAGTTCGGGATGGTCGATAAAGGGATTGCGGTTGTGCTGAATGCCATAGACAGCCTCGTTACGATTGCTCTCGAGGGTGCTCACCGGGTCGTTGCGGTGCCACTCCAGCAACTGACTGATGGCCCAGGGGGTCAAGTGCTTGTAACTGCTGTTGGTAAACACGGCGCTGCCTTCACTCTGCGTCCATGATCCCACGCGATCCAAGTATCGCACGACCATATAGAAGTAGCTGCGTGCAAAGTCGCCCTTGTACTCGTCGGCGACCTCAAACACGGTACCCGAGTAGCCGCTGTGGGTGCAAGTGCCTAGCTTGCCTGTTCCACAAGCCGTTCCCCTCGAGCAGTCACCGAAAGGATGATTTCCACGTTGGCCATTCACCCAACCGTCAACGGGGTACATGTGATACAGGTCGGTGTACATCGTGTCTTGATCAGCGCCCCACCAGCTATTGGGCACACTGTGCTCGCGGTTGTAGCAGTCGCCCACAGAGCTGTAACCGCCGCTGCCACACTGGTTGGTGCTGTAGGTGTACTGCGTGTCAGCATAACGGTCGATGATGGTTGTACCATTGCAGTCGGTCGTCTTGAACTTCTCCCACAACTTGTTGTAGTAGATCATGTAATGGCCGCGGATCTTCTGGTGCAGTGCCATCATCAGTTGCTGGTCACTTTTACCCATTGCAGTGTTATAGTAACCGCTAGGGATTGCTGCCGTCGCCTGCAAACTTGTCAAGGCCA
>JAFTFA010000126.1 GCA_017449785.1 Muribaculaceae bacterium
AAGATAAATTTCACCCAGATGGGCAAGTACGGCAGGCACGGCGAACAGTGCTACCGTCAGAACTTCGGACGCTTGCGCTCGAAGAGCCTGAACTGGCTGCGCTTCAACGCCGCCCTTGCCCTGCGCTACTTCGGCACCGAGGGGCGCAAGGCCATCGCCATCGACCCCAGCTACATCAGCAAGGCGGGCAAGAAGACTCCGCATATCGGTCGCTTCTGGTCGGGAAGTGCGGGTGCCGTCAAGCACGGGCTTGAGATCATGGGGTTGGGGCTGATAGATATCGACGCCCACAACTGCATGATGCTGCGTGCCCACCAAACACCGGGGAACTTCGAACTCAAGAAGCGCAACAAGACGCTGGCGGACCACTATATAGCGGTCATCAAGCGCTACCGCAAGGAACTGCTCAAGCTGACCGACCTTGTCGTTGCCGACGCCTTCTTCTCGACCCGCACCTTCTATGAAGGCATCCGTGCCCAAGGGTTCCACCTCATCAGCCGCTTCCGCGACAATGCCGTGCTGTACTACCTCTATCAGAGAGGGCCAACAGGCAAGAAGGGAAGGCCCAGGATAAAGGACGGCAAGATCGACGTCAACAAGCTCGACTTGTCAAGGATGACACCCGTCGTCGTGGACGGGCTGCCGGGCAAGGCCTACACGCTGCTGGCCTACTCTAAGGCTCTGAAGTGCACGGTGCGGCTTGTCATCTGGATCATGCCCACAGGCAAACACAAGCTGTTTTTCTCCACCGACACCTCCCTCACGGGCGAGGAAGTCCTGGACTGCTACAGGACAAGGTTCCAGATCGAGTCCTGCTTCCGTGATGCCAAGCAGTATTGCGGGCTGACACACTCACAGGCCAGGGATGCGCTCTCCTGCGCTGCGCTCGGCTCGGCTTGTGCCTTGCTTGCGCTCACGTCCGCCATTAACTTCGTGGAAAAAATGGTGCAAGCCGAATGCAGAGTCAAGCTTGCTTGAACTATGCTGAGGTGCAGCCTTTGTTATCTAAACTCGTTTGGTCTATGCCGAGGCGAAGCCCAATGACGAGCGCAGCCAACCATAGTGAGCGGTAACACTCACTATACCGATGAGCGAACCACCGCCTCATGGCGGTTGGTATGCGAAAAAAGCCCCGGCTTAGCCGAGGCAATTATTGTAACTTATCGTAGAGGTGGAATGTCTTGCGTGGTGTACTTGGCAATCTGTTTCCTCATCCATTGGTTGAAATCCTTTTGGTCAATGCCAATTTCTTTTTTGAGGAAAGCAAAGAAATCTTCTTCACTAGGTTTGGTGTTAAATGCTCGTTTCAAGGCATCGTAACCGCCTTTCTTGTAGAGTTCGTAACAAACAATTTTTCCGACAAGATATGTGGGGGCAGTCTGATTATCCATAATGTAGAAGCTACTGTAATAATTGGCAATATCTTCATCGGGGTGTGCTTTAAGCCAATCGTTCATTCTTTGATAATGCTGGCGATGGGTAAGACCAAACTCTCTTTGATTTTGATGAACATAGAACGCAATACCTTGGTTCAATAAGAAATGTACATTTGGATATGTCGCATTCAAAGTTGCCCGACAAATTTCGTGTTCGAAATTCTCTCCATGCACCGAGTCTCCGTAAACAATAAAATTATTCATGTCGGTGCTACCGCCAGTGTTGCCCATCTGGTCGCCCATTCCTGCCACATAGTCAAAACCTTTTGTTTTGAATTCTTCATCAAGGTTCGGTGCGATAAAATGTGTGATACGCTCGGGTACATTAGCATTTAACTTGTCACGAAACATCGTTACAGTGTTATTGGCTTCACGCGCAACATCTTCGTTAAAATCAAATCCAGGGTAATAGCAATAATCAAATACTCCTACCGCCTTACGAGGCCAGTTGCGAGTGAAGTAATCAATCCAGTTATAGAGTCGGAACTCGCCATTCTCATCTTTCTTGGCAATATGATTAGTGATGGCAAGCACAAAGATTTCGGTGTTTTCATTATAAGGTGTGAAAAACATTGAACGGATGACATAGACATCGTTCTCGGGGCGGATTTCAATCACTTTATTCAGATAAGAATAAAGGTCTGTTGTCAGATAGCCGTCACAGTTCACAAGGTCGGGGTACTTCCATTTGATTTTATCAGCATCATTCCACTGAGGAAAGTCGGTTGTCGAATCGTTATGCGCTTCAACAAAAGACTTCCACAAATCATATACCACCGCCGTGTGTGGGTCGGCATTGTTCGCAAGGTCAAGTTGCGTAGAGACTCTTTCCCAAGCCAGTGATTGGATTGCGAAAAGAATCATGAAGATTGAGATTATCGATATACGTTTCATCATCTTGAATATTTTTTGCGCTGCAAAAATACAACTATTATATGTAATAGACGCTTCTATAGGGTAAATGTTGCATCGAAAGCATAAATTAGTCCACACGTCCATCGCTGCTCTTGTTGATTTGTGCGTCGCGGAATGACGTGTTCACGCTGTTGAATGTGTAACGGAGGGTGAGTTTAACGCCTCGTGTGTCATACCTGTTGCGTTGCCACTGTTTGATATTTGAGAAGTCAATGCTCCAACGTGGTGTTACAGCCTCTCCGATTAGGTCGGTCAATTCAATGGCAGTGCGCAGTCTGCCGTCAAGAAACGTCTTGCTCATGCCGATGTTCAATCTCAAAGTTCTGCCAACTCTCATATTGCTGTCATACCACGGACTTTGATAAGAGAACCTACAGAAAGCCTCAGCAGTTTTCCAAAACTTATAACTCAAATCGCATGAGACGTAGATATTGTGCTGTCCAAATTCTTTGTTAATCATTCCG